>JACQBK010000035.1 GCA_016194505.1 Ignavibacteriales bacterium
ATATACGTTTTATCCAACGCCGACTTCAAGCCCTCGCAGGCTGATTCCATCAAAGGCGAGTGAAACGCGCCGCTGACGGGAAGTTCTTTTACTAATTTTGCTCCGCGCCCTTTTGCCAACTCCATAGCTTTACGCACACCTGTAACGGAGCCGGAGATGACAATCTGACCGGGAGAATTGAAATTCGCCGCTTGCACAACTCCAGCCTCGGATGCGTTACTGCAAACTTCTTCGACCGCTTTAGGGTCGAGTCCAACGACTGCCGCCATCGTGCCCGGCTGTTCAATGCCGGCTCGTTGCATCAACTCGCCGCGCAGACGAACAAGCTTGAGACCATCTTCGAACGTGAGCGCACCCGCATGGACAAGTGCAGAGTATTCGCCGAGCGAATGTCCGGCAACCATCGCCGCTCGTTCACCTTTATAGAGTCTTGAAAGAACAATGCTATGCAGAAAAATCGCAGGTTGCGTGTTCTTGGTTTGCCGAAGTTCCTCTTCGGGGCCTTCAAATAAAATTTTGCTTAACGAACATCCAAGGATCGCATCTGCCTGCTCAAAAAGCGTTTTCGCTTCGGCGCTTTGGTCGTAAAGGTCTTTTCCCATACCGAGGTATTGCGAGCCTTGACCGGGGAAAACAAACGCAACGTTGCTCATGCGGCTTTCGGGAGTTTTACGGCTTCGCCGAATTTACTAACGACCATTTTATCAAGACCGCACCCCACGTATAGCCTGCTCCAAAACTTGAGAGCACGATATTCTGTCCACGCTTCAGTTTACCGCACTGCCACCATTCCGAGAGACACAGTGGAATCGTTGCCGCGGTCGTATTACCGTACTTATCAATGTTAATCATCACTTTTGACGGGTCAAGCCCCATGCGCTCGGCTGTCGCGTCAATGATGCGAAGATTTGCCTGATGAGGAACCAGCCACGCAATATCATTTCCTTTAAGATTATTGCGCTCCATGACCTCCGCCGAGACATCTGCCATACCTTTGATCGCGGCTTTGTAGACCGCCTTGCCATCCTGATACACATAGTGCATACGCCGATCAATTGTTTCATGGCTTGCGGGATTGAGACTTCCTCCGCCTTTCATGTGAAGACCGGAACCGCCTGAGCCATCGGAATACAGACGATGGTCAAGAATGCCGAAGCCTTCTTCTTCCGTCGCCTCCAACAAGACCGCAGCGGCGGCATCGCCAAACAAAATGCAGGTGTTGCGGTCGGTGTAGTCAATAATACTGCTCATCTTATCCGCGCCAACGACAATGACTTTTGAGTACACGCCGCTTTCGACAAACTGAGCGCCGGTCACAAGTGCATAGAGAAAACCGGAACATGCGGCAGAAAGGTCGAATCCCCAAGCATTGCGCGCACCGATTTTATCCTGAACGACACAGGCTGTTGCGGGAAAGAACATATCCGGCGTGATGGTAGCAACAATAATAAGGTCAATGTCGGTCGCTTCGATTTTTCGTTGAGCAAGAAGCGATTCGATGGCTCGTACACACAAGTCGGATGTGGCGCCTTGCTCCAAAATGCGGCGTTCGCTGATGCCGGTTCGCGTCCGGATCCATTCATCGTTCGTATCTACCATTTTCTCCAAATCATGATTGGAGAGAATTTTTTCCGGAACGTAATGTCCTACCGCGGTAATTGTGGCTCTGCGTTTTCCCATTGAGTCCTTAGTTAAGACACGGCCGCATATTGTGTCCCGCCATTCGCAGCCTGCGACGAAGGAGCAAGAGCTTCTTCGATATGCTTATTGATTTGAGACTTTGCAACGTCTACAGCTTTAAAAATCATGTTTTTGATCGCCTTCGGCGTCGAGCCGCCATGCCCTATAATGGAAACTCCGTTCACACCCAACACCGGCACGCCGCCATGCTCTTCGTAATCCATGTCTTTAAGCGAGGAGCGTAGGGAGTTGCGAGAAATCCCTACAATAAATTTTTTCATCAAGCTCTGACCAGCAAACTGTTTAAGACGGCTTTTAAGAAACGATGGAACGCTTTCGCCGAATTTCAACACGATATTCCCAACGAACCCATCACACACGATCACTTGCGCCTTCCCTTTCAAAATATCCCGCCCTTCTATATTACCGATAAAATTCAATTTGCCGGCTGCGAGAAGTTTGTACGCTTCTTGGACGATTTCCGTTCCCTTTGATTTTTCTTCGCCAACGTTCAGCAAGGCGACCGTCGGGTTTTCATATTTGAAAATCTTCTTGGCGTAGATACTGCCCATTACGCCAAATTCATACAAATGCTGTGCGCGGCAATCCACATTCGTGCCGGCATCGAGCAATAAACAGACCCCTTGTTCGGAAGGAAAGAACGCACTAATCGTCGGCCTGCTGACGCCCTTGATACGCCCCAAGATAAGCGTTGATGCGGAAAGAACAGCACCCGTGTTGCCTGCGCTGACGAACGCATCCCCCCTACCTTCCTTGTGCAATTGCATCCCAACGGCAAGAGAAGAATTTTTCTTTTGCTTCAATGCCGCCGTTGGAGAATCTTCCATTGTGATGACTTCATCTGCGTTGACGATGGAATACGATAATCTTTCGGCATTTCGGGCGCTCAGTTGTTCCTTAATTTGCGCTTCTCTCCCCACAAGGATAACCTCAAACTCATTGTTTGTTTGACGCAATGCTTCAAGAGCTCCTGCTACTTCATTTGCAGGGGCGTAATCTCCACCCATCGCATCCAAAATAATTCTCAATGTTTGACCCAATTGGTATCCCGGATTCGGAGCTTTTACACAATCATCACAAAAGCCTTTTTCACAAGCTCCCCTTTGTTAGAGGGAACATCCCGCCTTAATTCGACGAGCGGGATAACGAAACTCATTTAGAAATTAAGCTTCTTTAGGAATGATGATAGAGCGGCCGTTATAAAAGCCGCAGTTTGGGCAAGCCCGGTGTTGAAGTTTCTGCTCGTGGCAGTTGGGGCACTCGGCGGTTGCCGGTGCAGTTGCCTTGTAATGAGTGCGGCGTTTGCGTCCGCGCGTTTTCGAATGGCGTCGTTTCGGATTTGGCATAGGATAAACCCTCTAAGTGGAATGCGTGTTTTCTTATTTAATTTTCTAAAAATTTTTTCAAGCCTTCCCACCGCGGATCAGTTTCTTCCTTCCGGCAGTCACACGAAGACGTGTTACGATTCGTGCCGCAGGTGGGACATAACCCTGCGCATTCTTCTTTGCACAGTATCTTTT
The DNA here is from genome assembly GCA_016194505.1 of Ignavibacteriales bacterium. Taxonomy (GTDB): domain Bacteria; phylum Bacteroidota; class Ignavibacteria; order UBA10030; family UBA10030; genus JACQBK01. The sequence goes on from JACQBK010000035.1 coordinate 3,222, forward strand.
GAGGAAGAACAAGCATGATAAACTGCCGCACGTCTTCCCCAAGGTCTATGGCGTTTGCCTCCGGCGGAATCACTTGGACTTCATCTTCTTTCAACCCCTCTGCCGAGCGATCACCGGCTACATACATAACACGATAGGAGGCAACTACTTCTTTTTCAAATTCTTCTAAACAGCGGTCGCATGTAAAATTTCCGACGGCTTTACATTCGGCTTTGAGATACAACTGCCGACTTGTTTTTTCTAATGTCGCATTGACGATAACCGCCTTTGCAAAACGATTATCCAAACCCACTTCTTCCGGTGTTGCTTCGAGAGAACGCTGATGAATTCCCTCTGGAAGATTGGAAATGTTAATTTTGAGAACGCTCACAAGCTCATCTCCCTTTACGATTTCCGGATACTATCCTATCTTGCCAACCTTGACCTGACTTTGAGCGGATGTACTTCCAGAAAATCCATCTTTTTGATGAAAAAAGAGCGGTTTTTCCAAAAAAACTGTCAAAATATAACGAGAAGGTGAGAGAGAGTCAAGGGAAAAACTCTCCTCGTTTTTTGAATAAAAAGCCCATCCCAACATTGTCGAGACGGGCTTACTCTTACTGTACGTCAGTAGAATAGTACCAAGAAAGAATGCTTTTCCACCTTAGGCAGTCTTTTCGGTTACCATTTCTCCGTTCGACGGGGCAACTTGTGGTAACAATTGACCTTGTACATAATCAATGGTCTCGTCCATTGCGTCCCGGAACTTTTCGAAATCTTCCTTATAGAGGAAAATTTTGTGTTTTTCATATTCCTCTTCACCAACACGCTTGCTTTCGGTGATGGTTATATAAAAATCTTTCTCTGATTTTGTTGATTTAACATCAAAGAAATATGTGCGTTTACCTGCGCGCACCCGCTTTGTGAAGATTTCGTCTTTGTAAGTATTTTCCACTGCAATACCTCCCTCTCTAAAGGAGTCCTCGTCAGGTTGAGCTTGTCCGTTTCTCCGGAGGAGCCCTTCGGAAAGACGGGTGCTATCGAAACCTGCACTTAAACTATTTACACGCCCCGACATCGCTCGGCGTGACGTCCGCCTGCTCGCCTTTGGCGAGCGTAAGGCGGGCGATAGCATTATGTTGAACACTACGCCTTCTTCTGATCCCCCCTCCTGGCAATCACCTCCTTATAACGGCAATTTTGCCTGTGTTTATTTGATTCCCATTTTCTGCAAACGCTACTACAAAATAGACGCCCGATGAAACAAATTGCCCCGTTAAATCTCGTCCATCCCAAAACGCCCTTCCGCCGCCTTGGGCTTTGAATTCGGAAATAAGCGCTCCATTGACCGATAAAATTTTTATTGTAGTCTCCGCAATAAGGTTCCGGATCATTAATTGACTGGCATTGGGGATGATATAAGGATTCGGTCCAAATTCTAATGATGTAAAATTTCTAAGAACCCGCACCGGCTGGATTTCCAAACTTGATAACCCCTTTTCCGTTCCGATATAAACAATGCCCCGCTTTTGGTCTATAGCGATAGAGCGCACATCGTTATCAACTAACCGCCCGTTGGTAGAGAGAACGTTATATTGACCGACAACCTGAGAGGCGTCTGCATTGACAACAATGACGCCATCCTTCGTGCCGACCCATTTATTGTTCAGCGCATCAACGGCAATAGCTTGAATAGATTGTAGCCGCAGAGGAAACGAAATAATTCTACTCGTGCTCACCTTCGGGTTCCGAGGGTCGGTAATAATCATCATTCCTACATCTGTGCCAACACATATTTGGCCCTCAAGGTCAACGGCGAGCGAAAGAATGACATCATTCACTCCGCTGGATGGCAAGCCGTCGGTTTGCGTCATTGCACCCCACCCGCCTGTAAATTTGGTCCCGGCAACGAGCGTATCTTCATTAAAATAATACAACCCAACACCCACGGGCTTATTGAACGGTTCTGCATTTGCAAGCCACTTTGTATTGTTCCGATCCACAACCATGTTCGTGAACATCCCTTGAGAGGGAGAATTCACATACTGCACGGAGCCATCCGAAGCAACTCTGGTAAGATGTTTGCCATCAATGGCAGTTCGCGTAGCGAACCATGTATTTCCTTTGGAATCCGGCGCAACACCGCCCATAACGACAAAGTGTGAATTTGACACAGAGGGAGAAAACGCCGGGATGGTGGAATCATCCAAATGCCTACGAATAGAATCGCCAACGACTTCAACCAAACCATATCCCCATGAGCTGACCCAAACGGAATTATTTGCTCCGAGAGAAATTTTGTAATAATCATCCCTTTGCATGGAAGGGTTATTGGAAGCAGAAAAATTTTTCCACTGCGCATCTTCCGGCTTTGAAGGATCGAAGCGATAAAACCCCCGCCCGCGGTCGCTGATACCGGATGCAGCCCAGACTCTTCCTTGTTCATCCACTGCAACACTGCTGAAAAGGTTTGCATAAGGGCCGTTGGGCACAACATACTCCCATGCGGTGCCATTCCATTTCGTCATTCCCCTCAACACCGTCCCAACCCAAACATTTGAGGGAGTAGTTTGAACGGCAAGCATGGAAGCTTGTCCTTCAGTATTGGAAGTCAATGCGCCAAGAGAACCAGAGACCGAAGCAACCGACGCGTAGGAAAACCCTTCCGCCGTGTTCCAGGCAATTAATAAATCATTCGAGCGCGGGACCATGTCAACAATCGACTTGGAGCTTAACTGGGGCAATGGCTGAAAGGAAGTATTTGAGAATATGGCTGCGCCATCAACTGTTCCAACCACAATCGTATCGCGGAACACGGTAATGGATGTCGTATTTTTTGATGGAAGACCTTCGTTGGTTCCGTATGTGGTCCATGAAGTCGGGGATGAGAGATTTGTTGCGCTCAGTAGAGCCGTCGCCACGCCGAGATCGGTAGCCGCCCAGATGCGATTTTTATACACAACGATGTCATTAACTTTCGCTTGCGAGGGAAATCCGAAACTTGCATACGTATCACGAAACTCGGACCGAGAAATGATAAAAACTGAAATGCCAAAATCCGTTCCGACAAACAAGGAATCGTTCTGCACGAAAAAACTTCTCACTCCTTTTTGTATTCTTTCCGAATCTTTAATGCCACGGTTTTCCTTCCACTGCTTTGTGCCGGGGTCGTAGATATTCAACGAGCCATCCGCAGCTCCCGTCCAAATTTTGCCTGTACCATCTATCGCAACGGCAGATAAATCGTTAGAGCTTAACCCTTCGGAATTGGTAAACTTCGTGAACGTTCGGCTCGACGTGTTATACAACAATAGACCGCCACTGGTGGCTACCCAGAGACTATCGTGCAAAACAGCGGCACTGCGGATAGTTTTCATGTCAGTATAATTTTTCCAGCGACCGATCTCCACCGTATTCGTTGCACTCTGTCGAGCAAGAACCGGTGCTGCAACAATGGCAAGAACCAACCAACCGAGGACTACGTTTCTTTTTATAAACATCAACTGCTTCGTGCCGCAGTAACGCCGGCGCGCCTCTCTCTTCTTTTCAATCGGTTAAAAACATCCAGCATCTCTATTGCGGCAAGGGCGGCATCCCATCCTTTATTGCCATGACTGCCACCTGCCCGCTCCAATGCTTGCTCCATAGTATCCGTCGTAAGAACGCCGAAGAGGACCGGAAGCGCATGCCACAGCGCTACATTCTGGATACCGCGGGCTGCTTCCGAAGAAACGTATTCGAAATGAGGGGTTTCACCGCGTATGACAGCTCCCAAACAAAGAATGGCATCCCATTCGTTTGAAAACGCAAGCTTGTTGGCGACTTGAGGAAGCTCAAATGCACCCGGACAATAAACAACCTTTACACTTTTTTTCGATACCCGATGTTGCTTCAAACAACGAACAGCGCCATCAAGCAGTTTTTTCGTCACCGCACTATTGAAACGACTTACAACAATCGCAAAACGATACCCGGTTAGAGGCTTCCTTGCGCTTCGAGCTTTTGCACGTCCGGTATTCACAACACCTCACGAAAACAAACGTTTGCGCATTGTTTCAACGACTTGCATAGAAACCGTAAATGTTCCGAAAGTATGGTCGTCGCTCTTTTTCCCTCCGTGAAAATCCGAGCCGCCGCTTTCGAGGAGAAAATATTGGTTCACCACGCCCCGATAATACGCCTGTCGTTTTTCATCGTGCGAAGGATGGACAACTTCAATGCCATCCATGCCAAATTTTATCAATTGGGATAATTCGAGCTCTGTTGTATATTTGCCCGGATGGGCAAGGAATGAGAGTCCGCCGGAGGAGGAGATCAGTTTAATTGCCTCACCGGGCGTAACCTGGTATTTTTTCTCGAATGCGGGTCCGCCCATGCCGATGTATTTTTCAAACGCCTCGTGGTATGATTCGATCCAACCTTCATCCAGAAGCACGTTCGCAATATGCGGTCTTCCGATCGAACCGATGCCGGCTTGTTCCAACACGGCTTCGAGCTTAATGGGAATGTTTATCTTGTTCAATTTTTCCACTATGCGCTCCGCACGTTTCAATCGTTCTCGACGGAAAAATGAAAGATAATCAAGGAGATTTTGGTTCTTGTGGTCAAAAAAATACGCGAGAACGTGAACATCCTTTTCACCGAGTGCAACACTCAGTTCGAGACCCGGTACAATTTCCACACCCAAGCTCTTTCCCCACTCTATCGCTTCTTCAAGAGCGCCAACGTTGTCGTGATCAGTAATTGATAATGCGGCAAGTCCCGCATCACGTGCTTTGGTTACGAGTTCATAAGGCGATAAAGCGCCATCCGAATGTGTGGTGTGCGAGTGTAAATCTGCGCGGCCCGCGGGGGAACGAGAAAGAGAACTTTCGGATTGTTCTGTCTCTTCGTTGTTCCCAGGCTCCACCATCTCTGCCATGAGTTTTTATGTTGTAGGTTTGACATATGAAATTTCAAGCGTCAGCGCTCCACATGATTGCTTGGAGCGGGATGTGAGAAAGGCCTAAAGGTGTTGTTTGCGGAATTCTTCGTAATTGTTGATCGTCAACTTATTTCCGTTCACCTGCACAAACCCTTCTTTGATAAATTGATGAATCATGCGCGAAACGGTCTCACGCGACGTGCCTGCCATGTTTGCCATATCTTGCTGGAGCGGCAGCTCATCTATTTCCACTTTCCCCTTGCGGAACACGCCAATATCGTCCGCTAACATCAACAAGACGTTCGCTACCCGCCCAGCGGCATCTTTTAAGGAAAGGCTCTTGATTTGGGTATCAGCCTTTCGCAGCCGCATCGTTAACTCACCTAAAAGAGAAATGGCAACTTGGGGATGCTCGTGCAGCAATTTCAAAAAATCGCCGCGATGGATCATGAATAACTCTGCTTTCGCCAGAGCCACAACGCTCGCCGAACGGGCAAGACCATCTAACAGAGACATCTCGCCAAAAAACTCACCCGGTCCAAAAATGGAGAGGATGACCTCCCGGCCATCTTCGTCCGTACGGACAATCTTTACTTTGCCCGAAACAATAACGAATAACGCCGCCCCCATTTCCTTTTCAAGGACGACGATATTTCCCTTTTTATATTTCTTGCGGATTCCGAGTTTAGCAATTTTCTTTAACTCTTGATCCCCAAGCTCGGCAAAGATTGGAACGTTTTGTAGGAAGCTCAATTCCTCAATCATGTATAAGTAGTGAATAGATTTATAGTAAGGCAGGAAAATCGGCCATTTCGCCGATGAACCAACCCCACTGGGCATTTAATATATCGGCTGATGTGATGAAAGTCAAGATGAAATGCAGCCCGTGAAATAACACTAAATGCATTTAAAACAGAGGATTAGCGAATTTTTTGCGGGCACCTTCTGCTTTTGTCCTTTGAGTTGCAACGGGTACTTGTTTTTAAAATACTACAGACCCTGTTTACTATTTTCAACAGTCACTTTTGCCAATTTTGGGAATAATGATGATTGTTTGATGCTAAACACAATTTTTTTCTCTCTAAAATTATATATATTTACGGTATGTTTTTTGTTTAAACCTTTAAGAATCTTGAGAGTCAAACCATTGTTCACAATATAATTTCATTTATCAATTATTATGAAGGGGGATATATGAGAAGGGAATTGGGATTTGCAATAGCAGCGGTTGTACTACTTGGGTTGTTGATTTCCGGCTGCTCCAAGTCAGTTATGGGACCGGAATCGCAGATAGATAACCAAGACCTCTCGCAGTTACAACAGCTTATCAAAGAAGATCCATTGTTCAGCGGCAATACGGAAACGCTGAATGACGGGGAGCCGGTGCAGTTCAACGTTCAGTCGGGCAACACCATTGCGGCGAAAATATATCCAAGAGCGTGGGGTCGGCGTATCATCAGCACAACGCTCGACACCAAATACGAGACGGTGAACGATACAACGGTCGTCGCCACTGTTACAAACACAATACAAGGTGAGGTGATTATCCTTGCAAAGAGTTCGGCAACGGATACCACAACAACAAAAGTTGTGAAACCATTTACCGAGGTAACCACACACAAGCTGAAATTTTACCGTCTCTCAGCTATAGGCAACCCGCGACATTGGAGGCCGGCAGAAATTTCTGCGACGAAAGGTGGAACCGTAGGTTCTCAAGTAACAATTAACAAGGTGGAAGTTTCTATTGGAGATAAATCCTATACCATCACCGATCCTAATGAGCATTTTATCAAAGTACGTTTCCCTGGTGATCACAGAATTCCACCTCTCGTGCTAACTCCAAAAGTTCTGGTGCGCGTTACACTCACAAGCTCGGACCCTGATACCGACTGGGTATCTATTCATCGCCCATCTATAATTACGCTTTTGTCATGGCCGGAGATGCCACGTCTCGGAAAGCCATTACATCTCAAAATGAAGCTCATCTCTCAAACCCAGATCGGCTCGGCATTTGAGCGAGTATATGAAGACACGTGGGCCGGTTCCATATTTGATCACTATACTTTCTTTATTGATGCGCTGACAAAAGGCTCTCTCTTCGACGATACGGCTCCATTCTCAACGCAATTGTGGGGTATTCCGTATATCGTCCAGTAACATCTGCGCCCGAACAATTTTTTGCGAGCGAGGAGAAAAACAAAAATATTGAGTTTTTCGCAGTTTTCCAAACCCCCGGAAAAATTTCTGGGGGTTTCTATTTTTACGAAACCCTATGGCTGTGTGATGCGTAGTACAAACAAGAAGGGTGCTTGTTCGTATCATCTTATAGAAAAGGGAAAAAACCAATGCCAAAAAAATACATCTACCGAAGGCTGGAAGGAGAAGAGAGGCGGGCGTTTGAGCAGATTCTTTTAGAACAGATGGAAGCTCAACGGTGGTATGGCATTGCTTTCATTCAAGAATGGCAGGAAGAAGTTCTTCTGGCACTTAACTGATGGGGGTTCTATGAAACGATTTACGTTGGTAACATTATTTCTGATGGCGGCTTCCGCGGCGGCTGTGCCGATGTACTTTTTGCGGGCGAGAAAGCAGCGAACTACCAAAGCGGAAAATCTGCGCTACGACATCACCGATTTGCTTGCGGACGAGACTTTGTAGAAGCCATTTCAAAAATAGCATATTAATGACATTTTGAAGGGGGTTTGCGCCAGAGGCGTATCCGCCTTCGGCGGAAAAACCACTAAAATTGTAATGAGTATTTCACCCCGTCCTGAAGGACGTGGTTATAACCCCGACCTTCAGGTCGGGGACAGAAAAACAACAAAAACATACAGGGCTTTAGCCCTGACTCCAGAACGGAAAAAGTTTTTGGGACTGCCTATGGTTATTCGCTTAGCCTCAGTCGGATGCATTCAATAATGATGAGCGCATCGGCAATCGGGTCTTTCGATTCTGAAGCGAAATCCGTTGAAAGCCGCGCCTGTAAACGACCGGCGGCATTTCGCACCTCTTGAGGAAAACCGACATCCTCTGCTAAAGCCTGCAACTGACGCACCGCATCACTCCCGTAGTTTTTTCCCGTAACCCTTTTCTGCAGTTCATTGACCATAATACTCACTGCGCGCCGCGCTGAAACGCGCACACGTCCTTCGTTGCCGAGTTTTTTTGCTTCTCGCGCTCGGGTCAATTCCTTTTCAGCATCGTCTGTCCAACTCATATTCTTTTTGAAGGGCCAAAACTCTTTTCGTCCGTAAAGCGAACTTCAGTTCGCTAACCAACGTGGCGAGCTGAAGCTCGCCCTACAATTCGTAAATGCACCTCATCACTCGCCAAACTTGCCTCAACACAATGTGCTCTAAACCTTCGGAAGGTATATTGTTGTTTAAAACAACATTATAATACAGATTCTAAGATATTCAGCACTGCTTCAGGTCGTTCCAACTGCGGCACGTGCCCGCATTTCTCTATAAGTTTAAGCTCAACCGTCGGCACTTTGTTCCGCACAACTTCAATTGTTTCCGATGAAAGCAATTTGTCTTCCATTCCCCAAATAAGCGTAAGCGGCATCGTCAGTTTGTATAATTCTTCGATCAAAAAATCTTCCGTCTCAATGGAATAAACAAATTCCGAAACGTGCCGTTTCAACAAATCATTCCGAATCGCCCGCCGCATCGGTTTGAAGTACCACGGATACCGGTACCACATGGCATCAACGAGCGTTCCCACATCTTCCGATGCTTTAATATCAAAAATCTGTCGCAAGTCTTCCGCCCCATGGTAATAGACCCCGGCAGTGTTGATGAGCAGTAATCGCTCGATATGGCTCGGGCAACATGCGGCGTGCTTCGCCGCAAGCCATCCCCCCATGGAGTGTCCGACCAAGATATAGGACTGCAATTCTTTCCATTCAATAAATTTCTTCAACGTGTTCAGATGCTCGGATATCGAAAAAAACTTATTGCCGTTTCGGATCCTCGAAAATCCAAACCCGGGCAAATCAAGGGCAATCACATGGAATTTTTTGATGAAGAAGGGAAATACATTTATCCACGTGCTGGAAGACGTGCCAAGCCCGTGAACAAGCACCACAGTCCCTTGCGGTGCCGGGTGCTGATATTCATAGTAATGAAGCGAACAATTGCCGAGATCAACCGTTTTGCTCTGAACACCCAGCCGCCTCAACCGCCACCGAATGACCGTATGGAGAAATTCAATAACCATTTAAAATGGGAATTGTTGTTCGTACCAATATTTCGTCATCTCTAACCAGAAAAATAAGCCTCTCCATTTCCCAAAATCCGCATAATGCTTTTCAATCGTTCTATCGCTCACACGCCTGCCGTTTTTGTGAAGCTCAAAATATTTTCCGCGCACCCAGGAATCCAATGCGAGATAATCATAACGACCCAGCAATCGTAAGAGATTGCCGGCAGCGTACTCTCCTATGCCCTTCACCGAGCGAACCTCCTTGAAGAGCTCCACCGTGGGCAATGTGGAGGTTCGCCACGATTCGAGGTCGAGCTTTCCGCTTGCAACCCGCTCAGCAAATTCAATAAGATATGGCGACCGATAACCGGCGCGAATGTTTTTCCTCACAAATTTTTCTGAAACTCCTGCCAACGCTTCCGGAGTCGGGAACGCAGATGCATCATCGCCGAATTTTTCCCCAATCAACGTCGTTAAATTCTTTATCATAATTTCTGTGAGTGCCCAACTGCAATTCGTCGTACACATCATCTTTACAACGTCTTCGAACACCGTTGGAGCACGCAGGAGTCTCCCAGCGCCAATTTTCGGAATCCACCGATAATGGGAATAACGTTTCGCTTCTGTGTAAAATTCATCTAAATCCTCTTCCATCCGTAAGCATTGTTTTATTTTAAACTTAACCTCGGATTGTTGCTTTGGAGTCAGCCGCTTTGCACTTTGCACTTCAACAGAAAGGCTTGAAGAGCCGTCAACCAGAGTGCAGTAGGCTAATGCGCCGTCTCCCAATTGAAGAAGCTGTGAAAACCGTTTATTTTCTTTATCAACGCGAAACGGAGGCAACGAACACCACCCGTGGCTGTAAACAGTCAGCCAAAAGTTGAATTTTGCGGGGGTTTGAATGATAAATCGGGAGGTGTTCATGTGGTCGCCAAGTTTCATGTATCTAAATGATTAATTCATTGTAAAATAACAAAAAGAGCTTGGAAAGGAAATGCAAAAATCAAAAAATGTTGTTAGATTGGAGCACGAAGAATACTCTATGAACCAAACAGCCATCGAGGTCAAAGACCTCGTTAAAATATTTCGGAAGAACCGCCAAAACCCTGTTCGGGCTGTCAACGAACTTTCATTTCAAGTGCAGCGCGGTGAAATCTTTGGGTTGTTAGGACCTAACGGCGCGGGTAAATCCACAACGCTGAAAATTCTAACAACACTGCTCCAACCAACAAGCGGCGAGGTTACTATTCTAGGCTATGACGTTGTCGCTCAACCGCTCGATGTTCGCAAACAAATTTGCGTTGTGCTTCAGGAAAATGCCGTTGAGTTGCATCTTTCCGTTCGCAACAACTTCAAGACGTTCGGAAAATTCCACGGCTTACGCTCGAAGGAAATCGAACTGCGCACCGATCGTGTTGTTGAATTATTCGCGCTGCAAAGCCATCTCAATGAAAAAGGTATGGATTTAAGCGGCGGTTTGAAGCGCCGCGTGCAAGTGGCAAAGATGTTCATGGTGGATAAACCCATTGTCTTCCTCGATGAAGCAACGACCGGCATGGATACGTTCAACAAACGAACTACGATTCAAGCGATCAGAGAAGAATCCAGAAAAGGAAGAACCATCGTCCTCACAACACACATGTTGGATGAAGCAGAGGAGCTTTGCAACGCCGTCGCCATCATCAACCATGGCAAAGCGATCGCAAAAGGAAGCATGAAGGAGGTAAAATCCATGAGCCTTCGGCTGATTTCTCTTTCGCTTACTTTTGAAACCATCACGCCTGAGGTTCTTGAAAGCATTCACCGCCACAAGCCGTTCAAGGTTGAAGTAAAAAAAACTGCCGTAGAGATAACAGTGCGAGAAGAAATCACCGCATTAGATATTCTTGGAGAGGCAAGACAAACGGGCTTGCTCCAGCATTTTGAGGTTACGAGCGCAAGCTTGGAAGATGTTTTTGTTGAACTTCTCGATAAGAAAGAGAGTGTAGCCTGATGCGCGAAGTCTTCGCAATCGTCTATCGGGATTTCCTTATTCGGCGAACGAGCCTGATGTGGCTGTTTTTCGATATGATGGTTCCGCTCCTGTATTTATTGATGTTCGGTGTCGGATTCAACAAGGCATTCGCAAATGGAATCCAGCTTGCAGACGGTAAGCTCAGTTATAATGAATTTTTTCTTGCGGGGGTTCTCTCGATGTCCTGCTTCGGCAGCGCGATGAATCAATCGTACGGCTTTTTTGTGGATCGCGATAACGGGATTTTTTTTGAATTTCTTACCTACCCGATGACGCGCGGACAATTTCTGCTCGGAAAAATCTTGTTCCAGTGTTTAATGTCCATCGCCCAGTGCGCGCTAACGCTCACTGCCGGAGTTTTTATCCTGGGAATTCCTCCTCAATGGGAATTGGCGCCTTTCGTTTTTCTGTGCGTCATTATCGGTATTGCGGGCTGGTTTTTCTTTCTTGCCATCTTCGCCTTTCTCATCCGCAGAAACGATACGTTCAATACCGCGCTTAACGTAGCATACTTCATATTGATGTTTCTGAGTAGTATTTTTTATCCATTGGAGCATGCGCCAGAATGGTTCAAAATCGCGTCATACGCAAATCCGCTAACTTGGCACACGGACGCACTCCGCTTTTTTACAAGCGGCGTTGGAAATCTCTCAACGGTGTTGGTGGAATTACTCTGCTTTGGGGCGTTCCTTTTGGTTTCATTCTGGTTTGCTATACGAGCGCTCCAGAAATCGGTGTAGCGTGAGTCCATGGGAGGAATCATTTTAAAACGCAGCAGACTCAAACATAAAAACTTACACAGAGCTACACAGAGAAGTCACAGAGTTTCACAGAAATTTTTTGCTCCTCTTTGTGATCTCAGTGTCTTCTTTGTGTTCTCTGTGTCTCGCTTTTATTTTTAAGAAAGGGTTATCAATATATGCCTGAACGAATAACTCTTGCTGTGCTCTCTTGTTTTGGCTTGTTTATCTCACTCTACTTTACACTTGTTTATAATAAGCTGATAACATCAAACGCTCGTTGGCTGC
>JACQBK010000023.1 GCA_016194505.1 Ignavibacteriales bacterium
GTGTGCGGGGAGTGTTACGTCCGCGGCGCGATTGAAAATGAGTAACGTTGCCCTTATACGTTCCATGGTCTTGCACGGAACCATACACGTTGAAGGGTTTTTCCATGTCATACGCGACATTGTAAAACTGGATGAGGGGAAGCTCTTTGTGAAAATCTCTCCATGTTTTGCCGCCATCATACGAAGCGTTGATACCACCATCGTTCACGTTGATAAGATAATTTGAATTTTCCGGGTCAATCCACAAGCCGTGATGATCGCCGTGTAATCCTGAGAACGAGAGGTACTTGAACGATTTTCCGCCATCGGTGGATTTGGCTAAGCCCAATCCCATGAAATAAATTGTGTTCTCGTCATTGGGGTCAACGCGAATTTGACCGAACACCCATCCGTATGTTCCGCCAAATCGTTCCATCAAAGAATCAGACGCGCTGGCCTTCTTCCACGACTCACCTTTATCGTTCGAGCGATAGATTTCTGCGCCAACGATGACTCTTTCTGTTCGAGGTCTACCATAGGCATCTAATTCACCAGATTTTGGTAATCGTCCAGGATTGTGGTTGTCAATAAACGCATAAAGGACATTAGGATTGCTTCGTGCTACGTCAATCCCGATTCTGCCGGTGAGCTTTGTATCAGAAAGTCCGGTAGCTTTTTCTTTCCATGTTTTTCCGCCATCGGTTGTTTTGAAAATGCCATCTTCGCCTCCCGGTAACGGGTCGCTCCATCGTTGGCGTGTTCGGTTCCACATGGATGCGTAAAGAATCTCATTATCGGAAGGATCCATCACAAGGTCTACCGCTCCGACATGATCATTGATGTAGAAAATTTTCTGCCAGGTTTTTCCCCCGTCGGTTGTTTTGTACACTCCTCGATCTTCGTTGGAAGTCCATTCGTGCCCCGAAGCGGCAACATAGACTATGTCGGGATTTTTAGGATGGATGATAATTCTGCCGATTGTTTGAGTTGCGGCAAGACCCATGTGCTGCCACGTTTTTCCCGCATCCGTTGATTTGTAAACGCCCGTCCCTGCAGTGGACGCGCGAAAGATATTCGCCTCTCCGGTGCCAATCCAAACGATGTTCGGATTGGATTCCGCAATGGCAATGTCGCCAGTGGAAAGAGTAGGCAAGCTATCGGTTAAGGGCTCCCATGTAACGCCTGCATTGTCGGTTTTCCAGACGCCGCCTGTTGCAGAACCGACATAGATTGTTTGCTTATTTCCTTTCGGAATGGCGATATCCGTGCACCTGCCACTGATAATATCGGGTCCGATAAATCGCCACTTGAGCTGTTTGAAAGGAGATTGTTCCTTCAGCGCCATGTGCTCGTCGTACCACTTGAGCCGAACGGCAGGATCGGTTGATTCGATGAGTTTTTTCTGCGATTGAGATATCGCCGGCAGAGTTATGAGAGAGAAGAGTGTGACAGCGAGAAAGAACAAAGCAGTACGTTGTCTGGAAGTATTCATAGCAGGTCTCCGAGATGAAGGATTCAGAAGTGGTTCGGTTGCAATGCCCCAAGTATAAAATGTTTTTGCGTGCCAAGCAAATGACAAATGGAACGCCGAAACAACGGAAAAAAGCCGAAAGGACATCCTTATTTGGCTAAATTTAGCTCGCCTATGAGAATTTCACCTGAAAAAATCGAAGAAATTCGCTCCGCAAACGATATCGTTGATGTCATTTCAGCTCATGTGCGCTTGAAGAAGCGCGGCAAGAATTATCTTGGATTATGTCCTTTCCATCAGGAAAAAACCCCGTCTTTTACAGTCAGTGCTGAGAAGCAACTTTATCATTGTTTCGGATGCGGCAAAGGCGGGAATGTCTTTACGTTCGTGATGGAGTTGGAAAAAGTCTCCTTTGCCGAAGCGGTGCGTTCGTTGGCGGAAAAAGTAGGCATTGTCCTTTCATTTACGGAAGTGGACCAAGAAAAGCAAAACGAAACTGAAGTGCTGTACAATGCGTGCCGTTTTGCCGGTCTTCAATTTTATAATAATCTCACAAAAACCGACGAAGGTCGTGGCGCGCTCGAATATTTTCACGGACGCGGATTTTCAGATGAGACCATACGTACCTTCGGTCTTGGTTACTCCATGAACTCGTGGGATTCATTGCTCCAGCGCTCAAAAGAGGAAGGCATCAAGCAAGAAGATTTACTAAAAGCTGGTTTAATTCGTATGCGGGATGATGGAGGTGCCTACGATTATTTTCGCGGGCGGGCGATGTTTCCGATTTTTTCCGCAAGCGGACGAGTTATTGCCTTCGGCGCGCGTAAAATGCGGGATGACGATGCCGTGCAAGGAAAATATATCAACTCTCCCGAAACGCCCATTTACAACAAGAGTCGAGTTTTATTTGGTCTCTTTCATTCCAAAGAGCAACTGCGCTCCCAAGATACTGCGCTGATGGTCGAAGGGTATGCGGATTTAATCTCGCTGTACCAAGCCGGCATTCAAAACGTCGTTGCGTCCAGCGGCACGGCATTAACCGAAGAACAGGTTCAGCTTATCAGCCATTACACGAAAAATTTAACGCTCGTGTATGATGCGGATTCTGCCGGCTCGAATGCAATGCTGCGGGGAGTGGATATTGCTCTTGCGCAGGATTTGGATGTACGGATTGTCGAGTTGCCAGAAGGCGAAGACCCGGATTCGTTTGTCCGAAAACACGGCGGCAAAGAATTTCTTAAGCTTGTTGAGCAATCCATTTCATTTATAGATTTCAAGGCGAGGCAGTTCCTGCGGTTGGGAGCATTTGCAACCCCTGAAGGAAAATCGGAAGCGGTGCGCTCCATCGTGCAATCCATCGCCAAAATGAAGGACGAGTTGAAGCGTAATTTTTTCCTGAAGGATGTGGCTTCAAAATATGATTTGTATGAATCGGTGTTATACCGCGAGTTAGAACGATGGACAACGAAGGAGAAACAATCGTTTCGGAAAGAGTATGCGGTGAACCAAACGTCGGGCGATTCGCTTCCTGCGAATGCGATCATCAAGCGCGATGAGATTCCGGCAGCGGAGCGGGATATTCTGAAGCTTCTTTTGGAGCATCACTTTGAACCGGTGAATCTCATCTTTTCGCATATTGCTCTTACCGACCTATCCAACGAGTCAGTAAAGAAATTATTGGAATTTGTTTTTTCACGTATCGACGAGCGTGGAACCATTGATTTTATGGAGCTTGTTGAAGAATTAGAAGACCCTCAGCTTAAAAGCATTATCACCGATGTTGCTGTAAGCAAGTATGAGTTGAGCCAGCAGTGGAGCAAACGAGAAACAGAGATAGAAGAAGCCGATCCGTGGGATATTGCCCGCGGCGCGATTGTTTCACTCAAGAAGCAGACATTGCAGAAACATATCGAAGAGAACCAGCGATTGTTGAAAGAGGCTTCGCGTCAAGGCGGCGATGCGATGCCGTTTGTTCAGCGGCATCAAGAACTGATTAAGCAGTTGAAAGAAACCGAGTCGCCGGAGTTTTTGAAATCTTCCGAAGGTTTAGAACCTTTGGAAGGTTAAAAGGTGTCGCTATTTCTTTCATTGATTTTCTTGCCATCGCTTCCTATTTTGTTGTAGAAGGTGTCTGAAAAAAGCTCGATTCGTCGTCATTGCGAGGAGTCCCGATGTTTTGCATCGGGACGACGAAGTTCCGCTTTTTGAATCCCGCCTGCCTGCGGCAGGCAGGCTCTTGTGCGGAATCCTGAAAAGCGGGACAATCCCATTGTTCAAAAAGAATTAAAACGAGATTGCCCGCCTGTCCCGCCATGCCTGCGGCAGGCAGGTTGTGCGGGATCCCGAAAAACGGGATCGGCGGACAGGCTTCGCAAAAACGCTCGCAATGACAACATTATTTATTTTTGAAACCAGTTCTGCATACGTTGAACGTTATTCGATATTACTGAAAGAACAACCGTGGCACGCACTACGCCTTTAATGATTCACATCGTCCCCGGCAAATGCGATTTTTGCGGCTGTTGCGTTGGCGTGTGCCCTGAAGACGCGATTGAGCTGTTGGAGTCCGAGATTTCTATTATAGACGAGCGATGCACGAACTGCCGCAAGTGTGTGTGGGCGTGTCCCTGGGAAGTTATCGAATTTCACCGGGACGGTGTTGCGAATTTGCCGAAAGAAATTTCTTTGCCGCAAGAGTTTCCGCCGTCATTCTGAGTTGATTACAAGAAAAGCATGAAAGATTTTTATGATGTCATAGTAGTTGGTGCCGGACCTGCGGGTTCCACTGCGGCGCGCTATGCTGCGGCAGGTGGAGCCTCCGTTTTGTTGCTTGAAAAAGACCGCGATGTCGGTTATCCCGTCCGGTGTGGCGAGGCAGTCAGCCATGAAGGGGTTATCCAGTTTATTGAGCCGGACCCCAAGTGGATTGCGGCGACAGTCAGCAAGTTTCGTATTGTTGTGCCGAATGGCAGCTCCATCGTCCCCCGATTGGATGGTATTGGGTATGTCCTTGAGCGCAGGATTTTTGATTACGAGTTAGCTAAAGTTGCTGCGCGGGAAGGCGCCGAAGTGGTGACCAAAGCTTATGTGTACGATCTTATCAAGCCGAATGGTAAAGTCGAAGGTGTGAGAGTGCTTATCAAAGATCAGAAAGTGGATATTCGGGCTAACGTTGTGATCGGAGCCGACGGCGTTGAAAGCAGGGTTGGCAAATGGGCGGGGATTGATACGACATGCCACATCCGCGATATGGAAAGCTGCGCTCAAGTAACATTAAGTGGCGTGCACGTTGATGAAGGCATCTTGGATTTTTATTTTGGTGACAGAGTTGCACCGGGAGGATACTTGTGGGTGTTCCCGAAAGGAAAAGACACCGCCAACGTTGGCATCGGCATTAGCGTTGAGGGCGCAAAAGAGAAAGCCGCAGTTCGTTACCTCGAAGAGTTTATCGAGAAAAAATATCCGCATGCGGCTGTGTTGACCCGGATTGCCGGAGGGGTTCCGTGTGCTAAGACGTGCGATCAAATAGTAAAGAATAATGTTATGTTGGTAGGGGATGCGGCGCATCAGGTTAATCCGACGTCCGGAGGCGGCATCATCAGCGGCATGATAGGCGGGATGATAGCGGGGCAAGTTGCTGCCGAGGCGATCAAAGAAAATAATTTGAATCATCTTGCCGACTATGAGAAACGATGGCACAAGCGGTTGGGCTGGCGGCATGAGGTTTTTTATCATATCAAAGAAGCCATCTCAACATTTTCCGACGAGACGTTAAATACGTTGTGTGAGAATGCATCAAAACTGCCCGAAGAAAAGCGTACGGTGGGCGGTATTTTCCGCACCGCGCTGTGGAATCAGCCCTCAATGTTGCTTGATGTAGCTAAAGTATTTATTTCGTAACACTAAACTATTTCCATTCTTCTCATTTCGAGCAAAAAAACCCTTTCTTGCTACTCAAAACACCTTCCCGTATATTGATACAAAAAATAAGCATCCGAGAAGCGCAAAAACATTGAGCAACCATCACTATAACAACGTACTGATCGTTAGAACCGATAGAATTGGTGATGTGATCCTTTCGCTTCCGATGGTTCCGGTTTTGCGCAAGCAGTATCCTGCTGCACGTATTACTATGCTCCTGCGATCCTACACGAAGGAATTGGCAGTAGGGTACGAGGGAGTTGGGGATATTGTATTGTATGATCAAGCGGGCGAACAAAAGCCGTTCTTTACAATGCTGAAGGAACTGCGCTCTGGATGGTTCGATCTCGTTGTCGTTTCGTATCCGACCCTTCGGCTTGCGTTGTTGATGTTCCTTGCGGGAATTCCAACGCGTGTTGGAACAGGGTATCGGTGGTATTCGTTCTTGTTCAATAAACGCGTTTTTGAGCATCGCAAAACAGCAGAAAAGCATGAGGTCGAATACAATCTCTCGTTGCTCAAAACAATTGGATGTACAACTGATGCGGTGCCGCAAATTTCTCTTTCGATTTCAGAAACTGAGCAGAGAACTGCTAACGATGTTGCTCGAAGCATTGGAATTTCTGATTCAGATGCAGTTGTTGTTCTTCATCCGGGGAGCGGCGGCTCTGCACGGGATTGGAGTGTGGCGAACTTTGGCGCACTTGCTCGCGCTTTGAATTCCGCGGGTTATCGGGTCGTCGTTACAGGTGGAAAGGGCGAAGAATCTCTTGTCCAACGAGTTATAGATGAGTCAAAAGGAACAGCTATCCCTTTAGTAGGACGACTTTCGCTTAAGGAATTAGCGGTTTTTTTACGCTCCGTTAAGCTTTTCGTATCAAATTCGACAGGTCCTTTGCATATTGCGGCTGTCGTGGGAACACCTGTGATTGCCTTTTACCCTCCCATCAGGGAGTGCAGTGCGCAACGGTGGGGTCCTTTAACGGAAAAAAAGGTTATATTTACAGCCGATAATAAAATTTGCGTTCAATGTCAAGGAAAGGAATGTTTGGGGGATGACTGTATGGATCAAATTAAAGTAGAGCAAGTGCTTGCCTCAGCCAAGCTTCTGATCGCTTCGGCGAAGCAGACCAAAGAACGAGAAAAAGAAATTAGCTCCAAGGTATGAAGCATTTATGGCAAAAATTTTTCGTTTGTACGTTTCTCCTTAGTTTGTTTGCTTACTCTCAAGACTCGCTTGTTGTGAGGATTGCCAAGCAAGGGAGCGTTTCATCCGATAGCGTTGCCCCTTTTCGCTTTATTAAGCATTCCGCGTTTGGAGTAGGCGAGCGGTTGGTGTTTGATGTCGGATATAGTTTCTTTACCGCCGGTGAAGCGGTTATGACGATTCCCAAATCGGATACGTTGTTTGGGAGAGAATGTTATCAAGTGTTGTTTACGGTCAATTCAACTCCATCGTTTTCTTGGATTTATAAAGTGGATGACCGATATGAAACGATGCTTGACGTGAAAGGTGTTTTCCCGTGGCGCTTTACTCAACGAATACGGGAAGGGAAATATAGCTATGACTTTGGCGCGGTTTTTGACCAAGCGCAAAACATAGCAACGACCGATCAAGGAAAGTATCCCATTCCTTTGTATGTGCATGATGTTGTTTCAGCGTTTTATTTTGCGAGGACAATTGATTTTTCGCAATCGCGCGTAGGAGAGAAAACGTATCTCTATAATTTTTATAAAGACACGACACATACGCTTGCGGTAAAATTTCTCGGGCGACAGCAAATCGAAGTTGACGCAGGGACATTTAATTGCGTTATCGTTGAGCCGCTTATTAAAGAAGGCGGGTTGTTCAAAAGCGAAGGGCGTGTGATTGTTTGGATGACGGATGATGAAAGAAAAATTCCCGTGAAGGTAAGCACAAAAGTCGTAATAGGTTCCATTGAGGCTGAGTTGCGGGAATATTCGGGTATCGTCGGACCGATTAAAGCGAAAGTTAAATAGAGCATAATGCCTAGAAGCAATCTCAAAAATGATGTACTAATGACGTTTTGAAGGGGGTTTGCGCCAGAGGCGCATCCCTGCCTGCGGCAGGCAGGCGCCTTCGGCGGAAAAACCCCGTACAATTGTAATGAGCATTCACCACGTCCTAAAGGACGTGGTTATAACCTCGACCTTTGCCGTTTTTCGGCATCCCGTACAACCTGCCTGCCGCAGGCATGGCGGGACAGGTCGGGGACAGAAAAGCAACAAAAACATACAGGGCTTTAGCCCTGACAGCACAACGGAAATTGAGATGGCCTCTAAATACAAACAGATTTATTTGAGCGGCATTAAGACAATCTCGATCAAGACGCGTAAAAGCAAAGTCTCACCGAAAGACTTTGCGAAGATCATCAATCCGCGCGCGGCAAGGGTGACTGAATTTATTGACTCTCTCCCGCACATGTTAATTGCAGATGATCTGCGCAAGCTTGCGGATGATGTTGTTCGTTCCCGCAAGAAAAAGAAGCCTGTCATACTTATGATTGGTGGGCATGTCATTAAGGTTGGGCTTTCACCGATTATTATAGACCTTGTAAAACGAGGTATTGTTACTCATGTTGGGATGAATAGCGCCGGCGCAATCCACGATGTGGAAACAGCAATGTGGGGGCAAACATCGGAAGACGTTGCCGTTAACATCTTGGATGGAAAATTCGGCATGTCCAAGGAAACGGGTGATTTCATCAACAAAGCGCTTGTCAAAGGATTTACCGAAACATCGGAAGGGTACGGCGAAGCGTTAGCGAAAAAACTCATTGCTTTGAAAGCCCGTAACCGAACACTGAGCATCCTTGTGTCTTGCTATGAAGCCAATGTCCCGGTGACGGTTCACGCTGCCATTGGGACAGATATAGTTCACCAGCAACCGACAATGGATGGCGCCGCAACGGGCGAGATGAGCTTCCGCGATTTTAAAATTTTGGCAAATAGCGTGAAGGATCTCAAAGGCGGCGGAGTAGTCCTCAATATTGGTTCGGCGGTGATTTTGCCCGAAGTATTTCTCAAAGCCCTTACTATCGCGCGTAATCTTGGTCATAAGGCGCAAGGATTTTCTACGGCAAATTTTGACATGATTCGCCATTACAGGCCTCAGGTCAATGTGGTTGAAAGACCCACCCAACGGCATGGCAAAGGATATAACGTTACGGGTCATCATGAGATTATGGTTCCCCTGTTCGCTGCGATGATTAAATCTACGATGAAATGAGTGGTATTGAATGATTGAAGAAAAAGAGCCTGCCAACGAACCAACTCGGCAGCCATTGGAAGTTCTCAAATTTCATCCCGAGGAACAATCTTTTGTAGAGCGGCATAATATCAATCCGATTCTTTTTTCGTTTATCTGCCTGTTCATTATTTTTGTGCTGTACCAGATAATTGGGGGAACGATTACATTCTTGGTTGTTGGCTCCAAGGTTACGCCCGAAAATGTTTCCTCACACCGGATTCTAACGCTTGTCGGTCAATCCCTCTTTATTTTAGTTCCCACCATTCTTTTCGCGCGTCTGCTCAGTAAACAAAGTTCATCGGTGTTTCCCTGGAGAATGCCAAACGTGGGAGAAACATTCTTTGCTACGCTTAGTCTCGTTTTTCTTCAGGCCATCGCCCAGATTTATTTATTTTTTCAGGATCACATTCCGCTTCCCCGGGAACTATCGAAAGTAATTGATCCGATTAAGGAACAACTTGAAGAGATGTTCCGCACGCTTGTTGTGGCGAAGTCGATGCCTGAACTGGCGCTTGTCCTTCTTGTTGTTGCGATTGCTCCGGCTATTATTGAGGAATTATTGTTTCGAGGCCTTATTCAGTCGAGCTTTGGGCGGGTTATGACGCCGCTGAGGGCCGCAGTGTTCACCGGCATTATTTTTGGCGCTTTCCATTTTAATCCTTTTGCCGTTGTGCCGCTCGTGGGGTTGGGAGTTTATTTTGGGTTTTTGAGAATGCGCTCGAAGAGTATTATAATCTCCATGACCGCGCACCTGGTTAATAACGGCATAGCGGTGATTGTGGCGTATTTTAAGATTGACGAGGATGCACTTTTTGTCGCTGCCGGCAAAGGAGAGCAGAATGTTCCTGCACTTCTTTCGCAACTATCTCTTTTTATCTTGCTTTTCGGTTTATCATTTTATTCATATTTGAGAGCAACCACAGATGCAGATAAGCCTCACTCCGGAGATCTTTCATGAAGCATTGCTCTCACTGTCCCTCCATTCTTGCCGCTGGTGCTTATTTCTGTTCCCAATGCGGGTTTATTTCTTCGAATGGGGTGCAGAAAAATCTTCTCGAGTGCGAAAACCACTCCGACCAAATTGCTATCGCAGTGTGCATTGTGTGCGGCAAGCCGGTGTGCGGTGATTGTGCCATAGCGAAAGACAAAAAATTTTTCTGTGATTCGGGCGAGCACATAAACATTGACGGAGAATATGTCGTTATTTATTCGTGCGAATCCGAGTTTGAGGCGGATATGATACGGCAGAATCTTCATCAGGCAGGCATTCGCTCGCTGAGTTTTTCGTTCCATAATCATGTAGGAACATATTGGAATCAAGATCGTGCACTTGTGCAATTGAGGGTTTCTCAATCTCAAGCACATCAGGCGACCGACATTTTGCGTAATCTTGGCTTGCTGAACAACATTGACGAATCTCATCTTAACAATTGAAAGATTCATTCTTGGTAAATTCTGAATTTGGAAATTTAGGAACGCGTGTCGCAGTGGCAGTTGTTGCCATCCCGCTCATCGTGTGGGCAACAATGCAGGGGGGATACCTCTTTTTCGCGTTTGTAGCGCTGATCTCAGGGTTGTCGCTCTATGAGTTTTACGTACTTTCCGAGAAGAAAGGCGCCTTTCCGCTTAAAACCGTAGGACTTGTTGCAGGGTTTCTTATCAACGGGGTTTTTGTTTATGAGCGGTTGCAAGTGGACGTTTTCCGGTTTTTTGAAGCGCGCGGCATGCATCTTTCCATGTTCTCGCAGTTACAACTTTTGCTTGTGCTGGAGCTTGTCATTCTTCTCATAGTGTTGTTGATCGAATTATTTCGCCGCAAAGGTTCGCCCACCATCAACATTGGAACGACGATTCTTGGCGTGTTCATCATCTCGTTATTTTTTGGAACGCTTATTTCGGTGCGTGAGTTGTTCCCGTATGGTTTTCCTGTGTATAAATTCTTTCAGACCGGAATCGCGGATCATGTGCAATTACAACAAATCAATCGCTGGGGTGGATTCACCGTCGTATCGCTCTTTGCTGCAATTTGGATATGCGACACTGCAGCGTATTTTGGCGGAGTGACGTTCGGTCGTCACAAATTGTTTGAATCTGTCAGTCCAAAGAAGACATGGGAAGGCGCAATGGTTGGGTTAGTATTCGCGATACTCGCTATGATTTTTGCTAAAGCGCTTTTTCTGGAGTATTTAAGTGTTCAAGACGCTGTTATCATCGGAGGGATGGTTGGGGTTTTTGGTCAGCTTGGAGATTTGGTAGAATCCCGCTTTAAGCGCGATGCTGGTGTTAAGGATTCATCGACAATTATTCCCGGTCACGGCGGCTTTTTTGATAGGTTTGACAGTCTGGTTTTTGTTTCACCGTTTGTTTATCTTTATATAGATTTTGTTGTGCTTTCCTAAAAGATTTTTCAAAAGATATTATAATGTTTTTTGAAGGGGTTAAAGCCCTTAAATTGCAATTAATGTTGTGTCCACGTCCTGTCCCGTTGTACGGGACGCTCAAAAACGCGAAGGACGTGGTTATAACCCCGACCTTTAGGTCGGGGTAGGAAAATATCAAGGTGAACGGGGCTTCAGCCCTGACGAAACAAGGCGAGGTATTTTTTGGAGAAGGCCCTTAATAGAAAACACGGATGAAAAATTTTCAACCCCCCAAAATAAGCGTTGTAACACTCGGTTGTTCGAAAAACGTCGTTGATAGCGAAGTCTTGCTCGGTCAGCTAAGGCTTAACAATGCAAGCGTTGTCGGCGATGTAGATGATGCTGAAATTGCTGTCATCAACACCTGCGGATTCATCGAAGCCGCAAAGCAAGAATCCATTGACGCCATTATGGAAGCTGTGCGAAAGAAAAACCAAGGGCAGCTTAAGAAAATTGTCGTGATGGGTTGCCTATCCGAGCGGTTTGCGAAAGAACTTTCGATAGAAATTCCGGAAGTTGATGCGTTCTTTGGCTCCAACCAACTTAAGGATGTTGCAACCGAGCTTGGCATTGATTATAAGCAAGAGCTTCTTGGCGAGCGTCAACTGACGACGCCTTCTCATTTTGCTTACTTGAAAATATCCGAAGGTTGCGATAACCCATGCTCGTTCTGTGCAATTCCGCTCATGCGTGGTCTTCATCGCACAAAGCCGTTTGAGCAAGTAATAGAAGAAGCACGATTGCTTGCCGCAAAAGGTGTCAAAGAGCTTATCATTATCGGTCAGGATACGACGTACTACGGTCTTGATCTCTACGGACGACATCGCCTCGATGCTTTATTAAGTGAAATTTCTTCTATTGATGGAATCGAATGGATTCGTTTGATGTATGCGTATCCGGCAAAATTTCCGAAGGAAATTCTTAAGGTCTATCAAGTGCATCCCAAGCTTTGCCGCTATTTGGATATTCCCGTTCAACATGCTTCCGATGCAGTGTTGAAGTCCATGCGCCGTGGTATTACCAATAGGGCAATGCGAGACTTATTGCACGAGATCAAAGCCGGCGTTCCGAATATAGCCCTCCGCACGACACTAATTGTCGGTTATCCCAATGAGACGGAAAAAGATTTTGAAGTGTTGTGTGATTTTGTGAAAGAGATGAAGTTCCATCGGTTGGGGGCCTTTACGTATTCACAGGAAGAAGGTACATTTGCCTACGATCTTGGAGACCCGATTCCGGCGAACGTAAAAGAGGAACGTTGCGCAACGATTATGCAAATTCAGCAGGAAATTTCCGCAGAGCGGAATCAATCGTTGCAGGGGGTGCAGGTAAAAGTTCTCCTTGACCGTCGCGAGGGTGAGTTTATGGTCGGCAGGACGGAATGGGATGCCCCGGAGATTGATCAAGAAGTATATGTGCGAAATAAAGATACAGTGTCCGTGGGCAACTTTTGTGACGTAACAATTGTTGATACTACTGAATACGATCTATACGCGGATGTAGTTTAATGCGTCCACCCGGAGGTGGAGGAAGGAAGGTAATGATGAGGGCGAACATAATTTGCCGGTATGTGAAATTGCTTGTTGTCGTGGTGATAGGCTTTGCAGAAATGCAAACAGCCCATGCTCAAGTAGATATGAAAAAAGGAGAACTGGAAGTTCTGCCGACGTTCTATTTTGATGCGATCAGTTATTCTTCCGACGTTGAGCATAAATCCCGCGTTGATGTTTATGTCCAGGTGCCGCACGAAGAAATACGTTTCCTGAAAGAGGGAGATCAATTTATCGCCCGATATGAAGTGACGTTGAGTCTTTTTACGACCACACGACAACTTGTGCACGAACGTTTGTGGAGCGCGGAAGTTCGGACAAACGATTTTGCCCAAACAGCCTCCAATAAACTGTATAACCTCACTCAACGCTCTCTCGATGTTGACCCGGGGAACTATGTGTTTACTGTGCAGGTGCGCGATCAGGAATCCCGTAAAACATCACATATCAAACGTGCGCTGTTTGTGCCGGATTACAAAAAAGACTCGTTGAGCCTTAGCGATATTATGCTTGTCACCCGCCTTTCGACGGACGGCGAGAAGAAAACTATCGTCCCGAATATTTCCAATAATGTCGGCAATTTTACGGATGGCTTCTTCATCTTTTTTGAAATCTATAATGAGCCTGCGCTTGATTCGGTTGATGTAACGTGGAGTATATTAAATGCGAAGAAAGAAGAGCAGTTAAAGAAAACACAGGTAGAGGCAATCACGGGGCATAAAACTCAAATGTTTTTTAAAATTGATAACCTCAACCTGCCGATGGGAAGTTATTTATTGACCGTTGAAGCTGTTCCAACGCATGCAGTTGGAGATGCAAAAGAAAGATTGAAAGCAACGACCTCGCGAACGTTCGTGTCTCGTGCGGGCGATTTGCCGCTTGCCGTGCTTGACTTCGATAAGGCTGTTGATCAGTTGATTTATATTGCTCGTGAGTCGGAGCTTCAGTATATCCGTGAATCAAAAAATGCAGAAGAAAAGAAAAAGAGATTTTTGGAATTTTGGGTAAAGCGCGACCCCGATCCCCAAACTTCCCGCAACGAATTGATGGAAGAATACTACCAGCGCGTTGATTTTGCCAATAAAAATTTCAGCCACTACCTTGAGGGGTGGAAAACCGATATGGGCATGGTGTATATTCGCTTTGGGGGTCCGGAAAACATCGAGCGTCATCCGTTTGATTATAATGCTAAACCGTATGAAATTTGGTATTACTATCAACAAAATCGCCAATTTATTTTCGTTGATCAAACGGGATTCGGAGATTACCGCCTTACCTATCCTTCAACTGATTTGTGGGGGAGGGTTCGCTAAACGTGATCGTAGAAAAGTTGTCGGAGAAAGCCAGCGCGGGAAAACAATCGGCTGGCTTTTTCTTTTATATAACTTGCGCTTTGCTCATGATGAGTCTTATTGTTGGTTCTTCAAGCGGCCAAGAGAACCGCACCGTTCGTGTATTGACATTTGAAGGGAATAAAATCTTTCATACTGCTGAGATCACACGATGGATGCGAACAAAAGAAATGGGAGTATTTCATCAAGCCGATTTTCAAGCCGATCTCGAATCGCTGATTGCCCATTATAGCGCAGAAGGATTTCTCTTCGCGAAAGTGGATTCCTTTTCTATCGTTCCTTTGCCGGATACAAGCAAGGTTGATATAACAGTTGCCATCAATGAGGGGAAGCCTGCTGTTGTCCATTCTTTATCGTTTGATGGGGCGACCGTGTTGCGACCGAGCGATCTTCAAGCGAAGATAGAGACGCGCACGGGAAAAAGATTTATTCCTTTGTTATTAGAATTTGATATAAAAAATTTGCTTCATGAGTACGAAGCAAGAGGCTACCCGTTTGCTAAAATTGTTGTCAATGATATTTCGTTTGCGGAGAAGGACGAAGAACAACTCGCATCAATAACTCTTGGCATCCAAGAAGGAGCCGTCGCTCGAATAACGGAACTGCGAGTAGAGGGCAACACTTCTACAAACGCTTACGTCATCGAGCGGGAAGCACGAATAAACAAAGGGGACTTGTTCAAGGGAGAAATGGTCGGGAAAATTCAACGGCGCCTGGAGCAATTGCAATTATTTTCTTCCGTTTCAACGCCTGAATTATATTTAAAGGAAGACGGAGCCGCAGGCTTGCTCCTGAAGGTTGCGGAAGGCAATCCTAATCGGTTTGATGGTATTGTGGGGTACGTTCCCTCAAATCAATCTGGTGGAGAGGGATATGTCACTGGGCTTATTGATTTGCAATTTCGAAATCTTCTGGGAACCGGCCGTAAGCTTTCTACACGGTGGTATAGAGAGGATCAACATTCACAGGAAATACAACTCCGTTATTTCGAACCGTGGGTCGCTTCATATCCCGTTAATGTTGAGGGAGAATTTTTCCAGCGCAAGCAGGATTCGACCTATGTGCTTCGGAGATATAATCTTAACGCGGATGCCGTGGTGTTGGGAGATTTCACCGTCGGTCTTTCATTCACTCAAGCCAATGTTTTTCCAAGTGAGGGTTTAGCGTTCAACTATGTGCGTGAGAGCCATAGCTTGGGCATAGGTATTTCGATGTTGTATGATTCCCGTGATAATCCTATTACACCTACCGAGGGTTTCCGCTATAGAACAGAATATTACACCGGGTATAAAGAAATTGCAAATTCTTTAGTATCTTCAGAGAACGGAAGAAATTCCACTCAACGGCTCACATTTGATGCGGAGTATTTTGTCTCACCCCTCTTACGGCAGGTGATTGCGGTAAGTTTGTTTGGAAGAGAATTTCGTTCTGCAAATATTGAAATGAGCGATTTGTTTCGCCTTGGAGGGGCAGGTACGCTAAGAGGCTATCGAGAGTCTCAGTTTCTCGGCTCACGGTTGGTATGGTCAAATGTTGAATATCGTTTTATCGTGGCGCCGCGCTCGTACGCTTTTGGCTTTATTGATGCAGGGTATATTGTGACACCCGAGAGATCTTCGGCGGGATTGGCTGGCGCAGAGCAAACAAAATTTGGCTATGGTATCGGCATACGGTTGGATTCCGCACTTGGGTTGATCGGCGTAAGCATCGCCTTTGGGCAAGGCGACACATTCAGTACGGCAAAACTTCATTTCCGGCTTATCAATGAATTCTGAAAAATTCAAAGCCTACATACAGCTTCTCCGTCCCCTGAATATTGGGATCGTTTTTTTAACCATCGTTGCAGCAGCGGTACTCGCTGGAGCGCGAGTAACGGATTGGGTTGTTGTGTCATTGGCGGCAGCGGCAGGCGCACTTATTGCCGGTGGCGGAAATGCGATTAACGATTATTTCGATGTTGAGATTGATACAGTCAATAAGCCAGAACGCCCATTGCCGCGCGGTGCCGTCAGCGGCCAAGAAGCGTGGTGGCTGTGGCGGCTGACATCGAGCATCGGTGCATTGATAAGCGCGTTCCTCAGTCCTGTTACATTTGCCATTGCATTGTTCTGGGTCGTATCGTTATTTTTTTACAGCCGTTTGTTCAAACGAAAAATGCTTATCGGTAATATCTTAGTGGCAATTATGACGGGATTGGCGTTTGTGTACGGCGC
>JACQBK010000024.1 GCA_016194505.1 Ignavibacteriales bacterium
GAAACGTTGGGGTGGTAACGAATCTTATCTCGAAAGCTTCGTTCGATCCCCAAAACTCGATAGCGATGATCTGTGGACCAGAAATTATGATGCGGTTTACCACTGCAGAGTTACAAAAACGCGGCTTAAACATTGAGTCAATTTATGTGTCCATGGAGCGCAATATGAAATGCGGCATCGGTCTTTGCGGACACTGCCAGTTTGGACCGTCGTTTGTCTGCAAAGACGGACCTGTGTTCAACTACAGTCGAGTGAAAGCTTTGCTCCTTAAATGGGAGATTTAACATGCCCCAGAATAAAAAACCGAAACTTGCCGTTTGGAAGTTTTCCTCGTGCGATGGTTGCCAATTGACATTGCTTGATTGCGAGGACGAGCTCCTCGCCGTTGCAGAGCGCGTGGAGATTGCAAATTTTCCCGAAGCCTCTCGCGCAGTCGTTAAGGGACCATACGATCTTTCGCTGGTAGAAGGTTCCATCACAACGCCGCACGATGCGGAAAGAATCCATCAAGTACGGCGGTCGTCTAAATTTCTTGTGTCCATTGGTGCTTGCGCTACGGCGGGCGGTATTCAGGCGTTGCGGAATTTCAAAAATGTAAAGGAATTTACCTCTATCGTGTATGCCAATCCGCAGTACATCGAAACGCTCAATAAATCCACCCCTATTGCAGACCATGTGTTCGTGGATTTTGAGTTGCGCGGATGCCCCATCAACAAATATCAGCTTGTCGAGGTCATCAGCGCGTTTCTGCATGGACGTAAACCGAACACGCCTTCGTACAGTGTTTGTGTGGAATGCAAGCGGCGAGGGACAGTATGTGGATTGGTAGCAGTTGGACCTCCGTGCTTAGGTCCGGTTACGCAAGCGGGATGCAACGCCTTGTGTCCGTCCTATCATCGCGGTTGTTTCGGGTGTTATGGTCCGAAGGAAACGCCGAACACTGCATCGTTAACCGCTCACTGGAGCGAGCTGGGAATGAAAGAGATTGAGCTGTTACGATTATTCCGTGGGTTTAACGCGAACGCTGAAGCGTTCCGAAAAGAGAGTGAAGCCCATGAAAAATAAGACGCTGAAAGTGGATTACCTTGCCCGCGTTGAAGGCGAGGGCGCCTTACTTGTGAAGATTAAGGATAAGACTGTTACGGAGGTCAAGTTCAGAATTTTTGAGCCGCCGCGGTTCTTTGAGGCATTCTTACGGGGCAGGGATTACAGTGAAGCGCCGGATATTACCGCCCGCATCTGCGGAATATGCCCCGTTGCGTACCAGATGAGTTCGGTGCATGCGATGGAAAATGCATTCGGCATAAAGGTGGATGGGCAATTGAGAGCGCTTCGGCGATTGCTGTACTGCGGTGAGTGGATCGAAAGTCATGTTTTGCATGTGTATATGCTTCACGCTCCCGATTTTCTTGGCTACGAAGATGTCATCAGAATGGCAAAGGACCATGGCGATGCCGTCAAGCGAGCGTTAAAGCTTAAGAAAGTTGGCAATGATATTGTGAATATCGTAGGCGGCAGGGAGATTCATCCTATCAATGTTCGTGTCGGCGGATTTTATAAATTGCCGACAAAGCAAGAGTTACAAGTTCTCGTCGAACGATTACAATGGGCAATTGATGCTTCCATTGAAACTGTCAAGTTGATGGGAACGCTTCCCTTCCCTGATTTTGAGCGTGAGTACGAGTACGTCGCTTTGCGGCATGATCATGAATATCCCTTTAACGAGGGACGCCTCGTCTCCAATAAAGGATTAGATATAGCAATTCAGGATTACGAAAATAACTTTGTGGAAGAGCATGTAGAGCATTCCAATGCGCTCCATTCCGTTATGAAACAGCGGGGAGCGTATTTCGTCGGTCCGCTTGCGCGTTATAATCTAAACTTTGACCGGTTGACTCCAATTGCTCAACAAGCCGCCCGTGAAGCGGGTCTTGGCTCAACGTGCAATAACCCGTTTAAGAGCATTATTGTAAGAAGCGTGGAGACCGTGTACGCCTGCGAAGAAGCATTGCGGATTATTCAGGAGTACGAGAAGCCCGATCAACCGGCGGTCAAGATCGAGCAGCGACCGGGAGTAGGTTACGGCTGCACGGAAGCGCCGCGCGGGATTCTTTATCATCGTTACCGAATCGGCGAGAATGGCGTCATTCTTGATGCAAAGATCGTTCCGCCCACATCCCAAAATCAGAAAACTATCGAGGAGGACCTCCGGCAGTTTGTTCCTCCGCGGATTGACCTTTCGCAAGAACAACTTACGTGGCAATGCGAGCAGGCTATTCGTAATTATGACCCGTGTATTTCCTGCGCCACCCATTTTCTGAAATTAGACATCCAAAGAGAGTGAGGAGGGCTTGTAAAGCATGTTTTTCACGAGTCATCAGGATAATCGAAATGATGTTGTAGCGATTATCCTGTTTTTGTTGATGACGGAATTATCATAAGAACCGGAATTATTCCGTGAAATTTATCATACAAAAACCTCAACTCGTATCTCCCGTTCTTGTCATTGGCGTTGGCACCGAGTACCGACGGGATGACCGTATCGGGCTTGTGGTTGCGCGAAACATTAAAAGCTTGCAGCTTCCCAATGTTACGGTCGTGGAGGAATTGGGCGAGGGAGTTGCTCTGATGGCTGCTTGGGCACAGGCGGAGAACGTCATTATCATTGATGCTGTTTCGTCAGGGGCAGTGTCGGGAACGATCTTCAGGATAGATGCCAACGCCGAGCAGATTCCCTCGAAATTTTTCCACTACTCGACGCATGAGTTCGGCGTTGCCGAGGCGGGTGGGCTTGCGCGGGTATTGCATGCGACTCCAACGCGTTTGATTCTCTATGGTATTGAAGGTGCCGACTTTGGATGGGGGACTGAAATTTCTCCGGAGGTGGAAAAGGTAAGCGAAGAGGTGATTTCTTTTCTACTGGACGATATTTCTTCATTTTCGCTCAACGAAACAAATGAATTATAAAGAGATGCCACCATGATATTGCGCCGTGTTATAAATGATTTTCTTTCTCACAGAACGCTTGCAGTTGTCGGCGTTTCTCGAAGTGGAAAGAAATTTGGCAATGTAGTGTACAAAACGTTGAAGGCAAAGGGGTATCACGTGATTCCGGTTAATGCTCATGCCGATACCGTCGAGGGAGACCGTTGCTTTCCGTCGGTGAGCGCGTTGCCGGAGAAAGTTGACGGGGTCGTTCTTGTTGTGCCGCCGCGAGAGACAGAGCGGATTGTGCAGGAAATAGCTTCTGAACGCATTCCGCACGTATGGATGCAACAAGGGTCGGAATCGGAAGAGGCAATTCGTTATTGCCAAGAACATGGGATTAATGTAGTCTATGGGGAGTGTGTTTTGATGTTTGCAGAGCCGGTTAAATCTTTTCACTGGGCGCACATGTGGGCAAGGAAATTGGTCGGGAGACTTCCGCAATAATCTTTCAAAAACAGGAGTTTGGTTATGACAACGTTAGAAGTTATATCCCGTCTCACCTCATTTTTTACTTTCACCGTTACAGGTCTTTTTCTCTCGAAAAAACTTTCTTTGCCAAAAACGGGCAACGGCTGGGTCGTGTGGATCGCGGTGCTGCTGATACTTGGTTTTATAGATATAGGTCATACCATCAGGTTGATTTCGATTTTTGGATTTACAGTCTATTTAGATGCAGCATTGCAAGGATGCAGTTTTGGCATTCTTGTGGGTTTTCTGTTGCGGAGTTTCATCACTAACAAGAAGAAAGTGAATCCTTCGATATTCTGATTCTTTGAGAAACATAATGAGTGTCACCAATGATGAAAGAGGAAGTGAAATGAAAAGCCCCGAGCAAGAAACGTTGACTTGCGGCAAATGCGGTTCTGTTGTGGAAAAGACGTACGACTTTTGTCCGGCTTGCGGTGGAGTGTTTGTTGAGCATGTTGTTTGCGTTCACCACCCTCATGAGGAAGCGGAGGGGGTTTGCGTTATTTGCTCTCAGCCACTTTGTAAAACATGTGGACTGTGGATAAACGGCGTTTTCCTCTGTGAAGCTCATCAAGAATATGAAGTGTATGAAGGAATGGCGAAGGTGTTTGGTCTCAGCGATGAAGTGCAAGCGAGCTATGCGGCAAGTCGGTTGAAGCAAGCGGGGCTTCATCCGTTTCTTTATCAGCGCAAGGCAAGCCCAATCTCGTTAGGGGGACCTGACTATACATTGTTTAAAGCATCCGGTGAATACGATGGACACATTATTAATGAGATAAAAGTGATGGTCCCATGTCAAGAAGTTATTCAAGCGGAAAAGATTTTAACCGATCTCGAAATACTGAAGTAATAATTTGTTATAGTTCACGCAATGATACTCCATGAGCGGTAGTTTTTACATCATAAAAGGTCCCCTTGGTTCGTTGCCTCACTTTCAAGAACACTTGTTGTTTAATTCCCACTTCTAAGAATCCGACTTCGATTTTTCGCTATTCTACGACATTTTCTATCGGCATACATGTTGTAAAATTCTACATGTTCAAAGGGGGCGCGACTTTATGCACGAGCTTTCCATTGCTCAGAATATTGTAGAAATTATTAGAAAGCAAGTTCCTGAAAAAGAATTGCCTGATGTATCCCTCGTCCGTTTACAGATAGGGGATCTTGCCGGTATTGTTTGTGACTCGCTTGAGTTTTGCTACGGTGTCATAACAACCAATACCGTGCTGCAAAATTCAAAATTGGAGATTGACCGCATTCCCGCGCGGGTGTTTTGCCGCACGTGTCAAACCGTCTCATCAACCGAGCCGAGTTTCCTCGTGTGTCCTGCCTGCGGCAGTGGAAATGTAAAGCTTGAAAGCGGTACGGAATTGCAGGTGTCAGAAATTGAATTGAACACCCTATCGGCGGAGATTTTATGAGCGTTATTACCATCGAAAGAAAAATTCTTGAGAAGAATGATGAGCTTGCCCGGCTCAACAGAGAGCTTTTTGCACGGCATGGTATTTTCGTTCTCAATATGGTAAGTGCTCCCGGCTCCGGGAAGACGAGCATTCTCGAAAGAACATTAGAGCGCATAAAAGACACCATACGTGTTGCCGTTATCGAAGGAGATGTGCAAACGGATTTAGACGCTCACCGCGTGGCGAAATATAATGTTCCAGCGGTGCAGATTGTCACCCGCGGCGGCTGCCATCTTGAGGCGAACCTCGTCAAGGATGCGCTCCAAAATCTTGATTTGAGCACGATAAGCCTCTCAAGTACCCCGGTATGTTCCGGAATGCCTCAGTGTTAATTATCAATAAGATTGATTTGTTGCCGTACGTCAACACCGATATTGAATCGCTCAAACGAAACGCTTTTCAAATCAACCCATCGCTTAAAGTTTTTGAAACCTCCTGCACAACGCAAGCGGGTATTGCCCAATGGTGTGATTGGTTGGTAAACAGACGGATTTAAGAAAATAGTCTGATGAACAACATTGGCACTTCCATAGCGCCCCATGAAGTGAAACAGCGTCTTAAAGTGACGGTGCGCGGTGCGGTGCAAGGTGTTGGCTTTCGTCCGTTCGTGTATCGGCTGGCAGTCGAATTAAGCCTGACCGGCTGGGTTTTAAATTCATCGCAAGGGGTCTTCATTGAGGTGGAGGGGGACAAGACGACATTGGATCAATTGTTGCTTCGCCTGCAAGCGGAAAAACCTCCGAGATCATTTATCCAAAGTTTAGAGTTTTCTTTTCTCGATCCAATGGGATTTAAGTCGTTTGAAATCAGGGAAAGCAGCGATACCGGTGCGAAAACAACGCTCGTTCTTCCTGATATAGCGGTGTGCCCGGATTGCCTGCGGGAAGTATTCGATCCAACCAACAGGCGCTATCTCTATCCCTTTACGAACTGCACCAATTGCGGACCCCGCTTCAGTATTATCGAATCGCTTCCGTATGATCGCGCGCATACATCCATGAAGCACTTTGCGATGTGTCCTGAGTGCCAGCATGAATACGAGGATCCCCTCGACCGCCGCTTTCACGCGCAACCGAATGCGTGTCCTGTGTGTGGTCCACAGGTAACGTTATGGGATAACAAAGGGAATATTTGTTCAATAACACACAACGCACTGTTAGGCGCTGTGCTATTGTTGTGCGAGGGAAAGATTGTAGCAGTGAAAGGGCTTGGCGGATTTCATCTGATGGTTGATGCGCGAAACGACGAAGCAGTACGACGCTTACGGGTGCGAAAACATCGGGAAGAAAAGCCGTTCGCGTTGATGTATCCCTCTCTCGAAATGATAAAGGAAGATTGTGAAGTATCAGAGTTTGAAGAGAGACTGCTGCTCTCTCCCGAATCACCGATTGTTTTGCTCAAGCGCGTAAATCCACAATCCACAATCCGCAATACGCATCCCCCCGTGGCTCCTGGAAATCCTTATTTTGGTATTATGCTGCCGTACACGCCGTTGCATCACATCCTTATGCAAGCTCTGGGGTTCCCGGTTGTTGCAACGAGCGGCAATCTCTCTGACGAGCCAATTTGCACCGATGAGTTTGTCGCCTTGAAACGCTTGAACAATATTGCCGATGCATTTCTTGTTCACAATCGTCCCATCGTTCGGCATGTGGATGATTCCATTGTAAGGGTCATGCTGGGTAGAGAGTTGGTTCTTCGCAGGGCAAGGGGATATGCGCCGTTGCCAATTACTTTGGGGACGATTCATGAATTACCAGTACTCGCAGTCGGCGCGCATTTAAAAAACACGGTGGCAATGTCCGCTGGTGATAACGTATTTATCAGTCAACATATCGGCGATTTGGAAACCGCGGAATCGCTGAACGCTTTTCACGCGGTCATCAATGATTTCCAGAAGCTGTATGATGTGCAGCCGCGTGACATTGTTTGCGATATACACCCGGATTATCTTTCCACAAAAACTGCAAAGAGTTTTGGAAACAATGTAACGGAAATTCAGCACCACTACGCCCATGTCGCTTCTTGTATGGCGGAAAATCAACTGGAGGGAGAGGTCCTCGGCGTTTCTTGGGATGGCACAGGCTACGGTCTGGACGGTACAATCTGGGGCGGCGAATTCTTACTCACAACTCAGCAATCATTCAGACGCGTCGCGGCATTAAGGCCGTTCCGGCTTCCCGGCGGAGAGACGGCAATCAAAGAGCCGCGCCGTGTTGCCCTTGGGTTGCTGTATGAAATATTTGGCGCCGATCTCTTCGCTCGGTACGATATCGCCTCCTTGCAGGCGTTTTCAAGCGGCGATCTCGATATCGTGCGGCAAATGCTTGCGAGGGGTCTTAATGCTCCCCATACTTCAAGCGCCGGACGATTATTTGATGCCGTTGCTTCGCTCATCGGGTTGAGACAGAAACTAAATTTTGAAGGACAAGCTGCAATGGAGATGGAGTTCTTAACTGCTTCCAACACAACGGAGGAGAGTTATGAATTTCAGCTCTCTCATGATAATTCACACCAAGACGATACGCAAACAATGGCAATTTCTGATTTCCATTTGCCGATTTTGATTGACTGGTCACCGATGATTAAAGAAATATTGAGTGATCTTAAAGAGAATCTTTCTCCTGGCATTATTTCGACAAAGTTTCATAATACATTGACAGATATTATCGTGCGAGTTGCTATAATAATTAGAAGGCAACGTATTGTTCTTACCGGAGGTTGTTTCCAAAATAAATATCTCACAGAGCGAACGGTCGTGCGGCTTGAACAAGAAGGCTTCCGCCCATATTGGCACCAACGCGTTCCGCCGAACGACGGCGGCATTTCCCTGGGTCAGATTTACGCTCTTCTACGCCTGAAATCAAAAGATACTTCAAATATCCCAAACCACACACCATCAGAAGGAGCACGGTAATGAATTTAATATCAGGCGAACTTGTCGAGATTTACATAGCGGAGGGGACGACCATGGGAAAAGTACGCGTTGGGGGAGCGTTTATGCGCGTGCCCTTAACGTTTTTGATGGAAACGAAGGTTGGCGATAAGATTCTTATGGAATCAGGTGTCGCTATTTCAAAAGTCGAAGTGGAAAATCTTCAGGAGCAATGACATGTGTTTAGCGATTCCAGGCAAAGTTCTTGAAATTGATCGTACTGTGCAACCCGCCATGGGCAAGGTAAGCTTTGGAGGTATTCAAAAGCAAGTTTGCTTGGAGTGGGTTCCCGACGTCAAGGTTGGTGAATATGTGGTGGTCCATGTTGGGTTTGCGATCAGCGCAATGGATGGAGAGGAAGCGCTGAAAACGCTCAAGCTTTTTGAAGAAATGGATGGCGCAATGGAAGAGCTTAAAACTCCTGATCCTGAAGAGAAAGCATTGCAGTGAAATACATAGACGAATATCGTGATGGACACACTGCGCGTGTATTGTCGGAGCGTATTCGGGATATTGTTACCCGTCCTTGGACGTTGATGGAAATTTGTGGCGGCCAAACGCATACGATTGTCAAATCCGGTCTTGAATCACTCCTTCCTAAAGAAATTACACTTGCCCACGGTCCCGGTTGCCCTGTGTGTGTAACACCGCTTGAGCTTATTGATAAAGCAATTGCTATTGCCTCTCGCCCTGACGTTATTTTTACCTCGTTCGGCGATATGCTTCGTGTTCCCGGTTCATCAAAAGACTTGTTGAGCGTGAAAGCCGAAGGCGGGAATGTTCGCATGGTGTACTCTCCGCTTGACGCGGTGAAAATCGCACAACAACATCCCGATACGAAGGTAGTTTTTTTTGCTGTCGGTTTTGAAACTACTGCTCCCGCCAATGCGATGTCCGTTTGGCAGGCAAGAAAACTTGGATTGAAAAATTTCTCCATTCTTTGCTCGCACGTGTTGGTTCCTCCGGCTATGGAGATTATCCTCTCCTCTCCATCGAATATGGTGCAGGGATTTCTTGCCGCGGGTCACGTATGCACGGTGATGGGATATGAGGAATATATCCCGCTTGCCGAGAAATATAAAACGCCGATTGTCGTCACCGGCTTTGAGCCGCTCGATATATTGCAAGGTATGTACATGGCTGTTAAACAGCTTGAAGAAGGAAGATATGAAGTGGAGAATCAATACTCACGTTCAGTGAAACGGGAAGGCAATGTTGCCGCCCGGAAGCTTCTTGCGGAAGTTTTCGAGACGACCAATCGCAAATGGCGCGGTGTTGGGGAGATTCCCAACAGCGGTTATAAGTTGCGTGAATCCTTTTCGGATTTTGATGCGGAAACAATATTCGAAGTCGCGCATATCGAAACACAAGAGTCACCTCTGTGCATTGCCGGAACGGTTCTCCAAGGGTTAAAGAAACCCCATGAATGCCCTGCATTTGGAGTGCAATGCACGCCTGAACATCCTCTCGGCGCTCCGATGGTTTCTTCCGAAGGCGCATGCGCGGCATATTATCACTATGGGAGAATGCACGCGCAGTCTAATTTACACAAAGCGGTATAAACTGGTTGAATATGGAGGGTATGGATAACCGTCATTATCAAATGAGGTGAGTTATGAAAAAAATAATTTGTATCACCGTTGTTATGTTGAGCATTGTCGTGCTGCAGGTTGCGCAAGCTCAAACGTATTCTCTTGCACATCGTTCGAGTATAGAGATTTCGCTTGGAGTATGGAATGAGTCAAAAGCAGGGAATCAAATCTCAACCGGTGGCATCGTCTCTAATGCCAAGACCAATGGATTTGCAGGTGAGTTTTCTTATAGCTATTGGCCCCAAGAAAATTTCGCTTTGAATATTAGTGCAGGAGTTATTTCTGCTGAAGCAACCGCAACTACACCTAACATTTTTACAGCCGGCTCGAGTCAGCGAGCAAGTACCGTTACGCCGATTTTATTTGGAGTGAAGTATTATTTTCTCGAACCGACTCCCACCTCCTTTGCCCGGCCCTATCTCTCAGGTGCAATTGGTCCAACATTAGGCTTTGAAGCGAGCAACAATCTGTTTGTTCAAGAAGCCCATTCAGAAAGTGCTCTGGGTGGAAGATTCGGGGTTGGTGTGGATGTGTTGTTGGGTCAAAGCTTTAAGTTCGGAGCGAGCGCAGGTTATTTTCTCATGACGGACTTTAAACAATCGGTCGGAGCAAGAACAAATTACAACGGTCCAGCGTTTGCCTTCAATGTTGGGTTTATATTTGGCTCCCCAGACTAAAGCGCTGTCCTCTAGTGCTGCTTCTCATACATGATATTGTGTTTTAAGAAATCAGAACAGCAAAGGCTGACCCATCCCTGCCTGCCGGCAGGCAGGCTGACCTTCCCCTGATCCCGCCATAAAACGGCAGGATGCCCGCCTGTATCGGGCAGGCAAAAAACGCGAGGGGAATGAAATTTCTCCCCCTTCAGGGGGAGACGAAGAGGGGGTCATAAAAATACATGAACAATGAGCCAATGAAAAATCGTTCGGCGGAATTCTCTTGCCCGATCCCTATAACGGATTACAAGAATATCCTCCTTGCCCATGGCGGCGGCGGCAAGCTGACTCATCAGCTTATACAGAAAATGCTCCTGCCGCAATTTCGGAGCAAACTGTTGGAACCTTTGCATGATGGCGCTATATTCTCCATCAATGGCTCACGGCTTGCGTTTTCTACGGATTCGTATGTGGTGAATCCCATCTTTTTTCCGGGCGGCGATATTGGAGAGCTTGCAGTCAATGGCACGGTGAACGATCTTGCCATGTGCGGTGCACAGCCGCTGTATCTTTCTGTCGGCTTTATCATTGAAGAAGGGTTGCCGATGGAGGATTTGTGGCGGGTTGTTCTTTCGATGGAGAAAGCCGCCACGGTTGCCGGAGTCGAGCTTGTTACAGGCGATACAAAAGTGGTTGACCGGGGTAAGGGTGATAAGATTTTCATTAACACGTCCGGCATTGGTATTATTAATGAGGGGATCGAAATAAATCCCAGAAACGCAAGCGTTGGTGATAAAATTCTTATCAATGGGGCAATCGCACAGCATGGCATTGCCATTATGTCTGTTCGTGAGGGACTTGAGTTTGAAACTCAAATTGAAAGCGACACCGCTCCTCTCCATGGTTTGGTGCAAGCGATGTTCGATGTGAGCAAAAAGATTCATGTGCTACGTGATCCTACTCGCGGCGGCGTTGCTTCTGCTCTTAATGAGATTGCGGAGAACTCACGCGTCGGTATTGTTTTGGATGAAGGGAAAATTTCATTGACCGAAGAAGTAAGGGGCGCATGCGAAATTCTCGGACTCGACCCGCTGTATGTCGCAAATGAAGGGAAGCTCCTTGCATTTGTTGTTCCGGACGAAGCGGAAAAAATTCTTTCGGCTATGAAAAATCATCCCCTTGGGAAAGATTCGGCTATTATCGGCGAGGTTGTGAACGACTACCCCGGCACCGTCGTTATGAAAAGTAAAATTGGCGGCTCACGTGTCGTTGATATGCTTTCAGGTGAGCAATTGCCAAGAATTTGTTGAAACTTTCAACACCCACCGTTGAATAACTTTACACCCGTACAATATCTTCTTTTATAAAGGGTTATCATAATTCCGCAACCCATTCTCACTAAACCGTAGAGTTTTACAACACCTCGATAAGTTTCAATTTTCAACACCTCGGCTTCCCCTTCTATTTTGTTGCTCTTCAATGAGTTAGCGTTCCCATTTTTGCTTCTCAGTAAATTTCTTTGGCACGAATTTGCCATAAATATAGTAGAGAAATTCATTAGATGGGAAAGGAGCAACGCAGCCATGACAATCATCCTCATTCTACTTACGGTCGCAATCTTTATCGTGCTGGAATTGATAAAGAATTCAAAAAAGCAAACTGTTACAAGCCCCTGGCGCATCACCATTCCCGCTCCTATCGCAACACAAGTCATTGAGCGATATTTTCACCCCGGTCATTCGTGGGCGCTCGTCGGCAAATCCGATGTCGTTACCGTTGGGGTTGATGATTTTGCCCAGCGAGTTATAGGCGAACTGGATGAAATAGAATTGCCCCTGCTTGGAAAATCCTTGAAACAAGGAGAGCCGTTTGTCATGCTGCGCCGCGGAAAAAGAACGCTCGTGCAAGTTGCCCCGCTTTCCGGCGTTGTCGTTGGTGTGAATGAAAAACTTGCTTGGGATCCAAAACTCGTTAACAATTCAGTATATGAGCGCGGTTGGGTTGGCAAGCTTCAACCGGCAAATTTGCGAACGGAGCTTCGGAATCTTTTAAAAGGAGTATTCGCGGAACGCTGGCAAGAATCAGTGCGGGCGCAATTGATTCTATGGTTTTCCCCAAAAGTAGGGACGGTCCTTCAAGACGGTGGGCACATGATTCGGAATATCGGCGATCTTCTCGAAGATGAAGACTGGGAGCGCTTAACCAAAGAGTTTTTTTCTACTGTATCACCATCGAACCACAACCAAACCAACATAAAGGAGTTATGAACATGACAGTCTTATTCGTTGTCGCTACCATTATTGTGTTTCTCAGCATAGATGCGATTGTGCACCGTGTGAGAGAAAAACGCGCCTTGCAAGCCGTTGCGCCACTGCCGCAAGTGTATGTAGCGCCGATTCGAACGCCCGACGGTATTTTCTTTGCGCGGTCGCATACGTGGATGAATCTCTTTCCTTCAGGCAAAGTCCGGCTTGGGATAGATGATTTTATCAACAGATTATTGGAGAACCCGGAAGTAACTCTTTTGAAAAAAACCGGCGAGTGGGCGCAAAAGGGAGAGCCGATCCTTCTATTAAAAGAAGGAGAACACACCCTTACCATTCGTGCTCCGTTTAAAGGATATGTTGTTGGGTGCAATGAGCAATTGAAGAGCCACCCTGAGTTTCTTAAGAAAGCGCTCTTCAGCGATGGTTGGGCATATACACTGATGCCGGAACATCCATCAGAGATGAGGCAGATGTTGTTGGGCGAGGAAACTCGGCGATGGATTTCCGATGAATTTGCCCGGCTGCGAGATGTTTTTGCCGGCGTGCAAGCTGATGTAGTTCCGGCGTTATTGCAAGATGGCGGTCCTCCGGTTGCCGGGGCAATGAAGCAAATGCCCGATAACGTATGGAAACAGTTTGAACAAGAATTTCTCCAAGTCCAGTGAGTGAACAGGAGACGACGATGAATACGAAAAAAGCAATGCTGATAGACATTACGCTCTGCATCGGATGCAACTCGTGCCAAGATGCATGCAAGAAAGCGAACAATTTGGCAGAGGGCGGGGAAAAGAAACTCTCTCCATCGGCTTACACGGCGCTGGAAGAACACGATGGCGTGTTTGTTCGCCGGATGTGCCAACACTGCGAAGAGCCAACGTGCGCTTCCGTTTGCCCCGTGGGCGCTTTTACGAAAACTCCCGAAGGTCCCGTGTTGTATGATGAAAACAAGTGCATCGGCTGCCGGTATTGCATGCAGGCTTGCCCGTTCCAAGTGCCGCGCTATGAATGGAGCAGCACCTATCCACGTGTCCAGAAATGTATCTTCTGCCACGGTCGGATTACGCAAGGCTTACAGCCTGCGTGTGCCGAAGCCTGTCCGACGGGTGCTACGAAATTCGGCAATCGCGACGATCTTATACGCGAAGCGCTTGAGCGCATCAAAACCGAGCCGACAAAATACGTGAAT
Organism: Ignavibacteriales bacterium; assembly: GCA_016194505.1. Classification (GTDB taxonomy): domain Bacteria; phylum Bacteroidota; class Ignavibacteria; order UBA10030; family UBA10030; genus JACQBK01. The sequence goes on from JACQBK010000024.1 coordinate 13,556, forward strand.
AGAATTTATGGACAACATGAGGTCGGCGGGACATCTATTCTCTACATTACGAACGTTCCTTTTGAGCAGCTTGGATTCAAGACGGAATTACAAGCAACCGCACTTCCGACTTTAACGTGGAATGCGTTGTCAAAGATCCCGGGCGTGGTCACCGTTGGCGGCGTCTTCTTATATGGTATCTGGTGGATTACGAATCGCCGCACGGAAGTCCAACGCTTTGAGCGGAAACTTGCGGAAATGGAACAGCGGTCAAATGGCAATCATTCATAACTCTCAACCTTGGTGATAACTATGAAACAATTCTTATCAAAACTCACTTTCTGGAAAGTAACCGCTGCTGTCATTCTTCTTGCCGGTGCTTCTGCAACTGCCATCCGGTTTTTTGGCGGATTAGGAGCAGCGACAAACTTGAGCGACGAGTTTCCGTGGGGACTCTGGATTGGCTTCGATGTGCTCTGCGGCGTTGGGCTGGCGGCAGGAGGATTTACGCTTGCGGCAATCGTCTATATTTTTAACGTGAAGCGGTTCGAGCCGATTATCCGTCCGACAATTCTGACAGCGTTTTTGGGCTATTTGCTCGTCATCGTTGCATTGATGTTCGATCTTGGCCGTCCATTGCAAATATGGCATGCATTTATCATGTGGAATCCGCGCTCGGTAATGTTTGAAGTTGCGTGGTGTGTGATACTCTATACCGCAGTATTGTCATTGGAGTTCGCGCCGGTCGTGCTCGAGAAGTTCAATATGACAAAAACTATCAAAGTAATGAAGAAGGTAACGATTCCGCTTATTATTACCGGGGTGTTGCTTTCGACGCTTCATCAATCTTCACTTGGATCGTTATATCTTATCGTGCCGGAAAAACTCTACGGATTGTGGTATTCAACCTCCTTGCCGATATTTTTCTTTGTTTCGGCAGTTAGCGTAGGATGTGCGATGATGATTTTGGAATCATTCCTCAGCTCGCGCGCCTTCAATCGAGGTCTTGAGATGAACCTGCTGACGGAGATCGGAAGAGTTGCAGTCTTGGTGCTCGGCGTTTTATTGACCATGAAGATCGTTGACCTTGCCGACCGTCATGCGTTTTCACTTCTCATGCAACCTCGTATGGAAACGTATCTTTATTGGTTTGAAATTTCTATTGGAGTGCTTATCCCGCTTGTGCTGCTTGCAATAAGGAAAGTGCGGGAAAATCAAAACGGGCTGTTTCTCAGCGCGGTGATGATCATTATCGGCTTTATATTGAATAGGATGAACATCGCTATTACGGGCATGGAAGGTTGGGCGGGCGTTTCGTATTTCCCAACGTGGATGGAAATAACGGTAACGTTGAGTATCGTAGTCGGCGGGTTTGTCATCTTTTCATTAGCGGCAAAGTATCTGTCATTGTTTAAACATGAAGAGCATGAAAAATCTTCTCAGCCAATCAACGAATGGATTGAAGATTTGAGGACGGTTTCGCAAGGAAATTAAAACGGGGGTTACCATGGATAACTCAATGGATCAAAAAAAATATCCCATAGTGCCGCCGAATGAATTACGGTGCGTTTGGATGACAGCGGGTATTCTTTCGTATCAATTATGTAATCATAGATTCGATTGTGAAGATTGCCCGCTCGATTCTGCAATGCGGATGCACTTTTCTCAACAAGCGTCGGTCGCCAAAACTTTACGACAAGCATACTCAAGCCGGCTCGAAGGGCAAAAATTGCGTCCTGAATTTCTCTATAGCCTAAAGCATTACTGGATTAAGCGTCAAGACCGCTCCAGCGTAAGGATCGGCATTGAGCCGAAGCTGGCTTCCATATTAGTCTCGCCGAGAGCGATTGTTCTTCCCTCCGTCGGTGAACAAGTGCAGAAGGATAAAGTGTGTGCTTGGGTGGTAACGGAAGGTGGAACGCTCCAAATTACATCTCCGCTTGATGGCGAGGTGTGGGATGCAAACGCTCCTTTGGCTGATAGACCTCACGATCTCTGCGATTATCCGATGGACCGAGGTTGGCTGTTTGAGCTTATGATTAAGGAAGAAGACCTTGAACAGGCACAACTGCTCTGCATGGCAGAAGCTGAAAAAATCTATACAGAAGATGATGCCAAGTTCCAATTACTGGTAAAAGCCGAGCTTGAAAAGAATTACGAGGAGACGGGCAACACGCTCCCCGATGGCGGGCAGTTCCTCCAGAGCGTTGCGGATATGTTAGGGGTTGAAAAATATTTTAGGCTGGTACGCGAAGTATTTATGTAGAAGCCGAAAAAGACAAGAAGCTATCTCAAAAATGATTTATGAGATTTTCTTTCAGGGTTGAAACCCTGAATTGTGCTGGAGTGTGTCCACGTCCTGAAGGACGTGGTTATGACTCTGGTGAGAGAAGTACCTTAATAACCCCGACCTTTGCGCTTTTCAGCATCCCGTAAAACGGGATAGGTCGGGGCAGAGAAAGCAAAGAGGAAAGAGGGGGCTTCTCCGCCGAAGGCGCCTGCCTGCCGCAGGCAGGGATACGCCAAACAGATGGCGCACGGGTGCGCCTCTGGCGCAAGCCCTGACACCACAACGGAAGTAGTTTTTGAGACGGGTTTTAGTCAGTCTGAGTGCCCGCCTGCCGTCGGGCAGGGAGTTTCCACCAAAGGCGCCTGCCTGCCGCAGGCAGGGATGAGCCAAACAGATGGCGCACTCGTGTGCCTCTGGCGCAGAAGATTCAGTAATTCTCCATATCCATTTCAGGCCCTTCGACTTCTCCCGTCAGTGATACCATCGCAGACAGGCTGCGCTCCGGTGACTGATGTGTGGTAAATCTGTTTTTGAAATAAATTTTAATAAAACTACCTCCCGTTTTTTATTCTTATTTCTTCAAAGAGTGTCCTTATTCCTTCCTAACTTTGGATTCTTAAAAACGACACTTCTTTCAATCGAAGGCATTCATAGTCCTTTTTCACGTGCGTTTGTTGGCATAGTTTCTGAGTCATGGGCAGTGGTGTGAGGTGGCTATGCGACTGTTTCAAACACTTAGGATACGGCTTCTTCTCGGCTCTTTTTCTCTTCTCCTAATCCTTTTTGGGATTTATTCCTATTTCTCCGTCCGTTTCTACACCGATCAGATGATGACGCAAGTGCTCGAAAGCGCGAATCGGGTCAGTGATTTTATTAAAAGCTCAACCCATTACAGCATGCTTCTTAACCGAAAAGAGGATGTCTATCAGATTATTAACACGATTGGGCAGCAACCCGGCGTCGAGGGAATTCGGATGTACAACAAGCGGGGAGAGATCACGTTTTCAACAGATACGCGCGAACAAAAAACGGTTGTCAACTTGCAAGCGGAAGCATGTTATGGTTGCCATGATCAGGCGAAACCGCTCGAATCCGTTCCCGTTGGCGGCAGAATGCGGATTTATGAAGGCTCCGATGGTCACCGTATTCTCGGCTTAATAAATCCGATACGAAACGAGCCTCAATGCTCCAATGCGGGATGCCATTCTCATCCTGCGGAGCGGACGGTGTTGGGCGTGCTGGATGTCCGGATGTCGCTGGATAAAGTTGACGTGGGAATTGCCAAAGCGCAGGAGCAGTTCATTTTTGTCGCCGTTATTATCGTCGCATTGTTTTCAGTCGCGTTGCTGATCTTTCTCTCTGTAACCGTGTTGCGCCCCGTGGGCAAGCTTATGAAGGGAACACAGGAGATTGCATCGGGCAATCTTGGTTATCAAATTCCGGTTGGCTCGAAAGACGAAATGGGGAGACTTGCGCATTCATTTAATGAGATGATGCAATCGTTGCGCCGCGCGGAAGAGGAAAATCGCCAGTGGTCGCAAACGCTAGAACAACGCGTTCAACAAAAAACCGATGAGTTGAAAAAAATCCATGGACAGATACTGCAGATAGAAAAAATGGCGTCGCTTGGGAAATTATCTGCCACCGTTGCGCATGAGATTAACAATCCGCTTGAAGGCATCCTGACATACGCAACGCTCATCTCACGGCGCATGAAAAAGAACGTGAACCTCGCAGATGCGGAAAAAGAAACGCTTGAGGATATAGAACTGATTAAGCGGGAAACCGAGCGGTGCGGCACCATTGTTAAAAACCTTCTGTTGTTCTCGAAAAAGCAGGTTGGAGAGTTCGCACTTGTGCCCGTGAAGCAAATTGTGCAGAAGGCAGAGCAGCTTATGAAGCATCACTTCGATATCTCCAACGTAAAATTTTGTGCGGAATTTCCGGCTTTAGAGCCATTGCTCCTGTGTGACGAAAATCAGATTCAGCAGGCTCTTGTGGCTCTGTTTGTGAATGCCGTAGAGGCTATGCCCGAGGGGGGTACTCTCACAGTGCGGGTTGCCCTGACCGACGAAGACATTAGCATAAGCATTAGCGATGCCGGCATGGGCATTCCAAAGAGTGATATACCGCATGCGTTTGAGCCATTTTTCACTACGAAGGAAAACGGTCAAGGTGTTGGGCTGGGTCTTTCTGTTGTGTATGGTATTGTTGAGCGGCATGGCGGGAAGATTTCCGTTGATTCAGAACTGGGGAAAGGGACAACGTTTACACTAACGTTCCCGCAATCCAGCCAAAGTACTGATCGAAAACTTGCCGCATCGGCACATGTGCCGTCCGACGATTTTCTCGATAAAACTATTTGAAGAGGTCTCTATGAAACCGACTCCATCAATATTGATTGTGGATGACGAACAAGTCGTACGGGATTCGCTGACGAAGTGGTTTCGTGAGGATGGATATTTTGTGGACTCCGCTGAAAATGCGGCTGCCGCGCTCCGTCAACTCCAAGCCCGCAAGTGGGATATTATTCTGCTTGATATTAAAATGCCGGGCATGGACGGTATGGAGCTTCAAACGCGCATCAAAGAAACCGATGCGAATGCCACCATCATTTTCATTACCGCTCACGCAACGGTAGATACGGCAGTGAAGGCATTGAAGGCGGGGGCGTTCGATTATGTTACGAAGCCCGTTGACCCCGATTATTTATCCCATTTGGTAAACAATGCCCTCCAACAACGCTTGCTTGCGAGTGAGAACCTTAAGCTCAAAGAGCAAATTTCGGAGTTTTCCAAAGCCGATGATATTATCGGAGAGTCTCCACAAACACAGAAGATATTCGAACTGATTCAGACAGTCGCAAAGACGGATACAACCGTGATGATTCGCGGCGAAAGCGGCACCGGCAAAGAACTGATTGCCCGCGCAATTCATAGCAATAGCGAGCGGAGATATTTTCCCATCGTTGCAGTCAATTGCGGCGCGCTGCCGGAAGGTATTCTCGAAAGCGAACTGTTCGGTCACGAGCGGGGAGCGTTCACAGGCGCTCAGTACAAGCGCAAAGGGAAGTTAGAGCTTGCCGATGGCGGTACGTTGTTTCTTGATGAAGTCGGCAATATCGCCCCGAAAACTCAAATGGATTTATTGCGCGCTATCGAGACAAAGCAATTTTCTCGCGTTGGCGGCAATGATTTGATTAAGGTTGATTTTAGAATTATCTGCGCCACGAATAAGGATTTGGAGAAAGCCGTTGAGGAAAAAACATTTCGCGAAGACCTTTACTATCGCTTGAACGTTTTCTCAATTTTCATTCCGCCATTACGAGAGCGAAAAGGGGATATTCCCTTGCTTGCCAATCATTTTGTTCAAAAATATTCTCGCGCGATGGGAAAACTGATTACGACCATCTCATCGGAGGCTATGGATGTGCTTGTCCGTTATAATTGGCCCGGCAACGTGCGGGAGCTTGAAAACGCCATTGAGCGGGCAATGGTCGTTGGGCATCCCCCTGCCATCAAGCCGGAAGATTTACCATTCCAGTTAACGGAGAGAAACCAAGTACTTCCCTCAGGGTCAATAGCCGCCGTTGAAAAAGTCCATATCGCCGCTATTCTGGAGCAGAATCATTGGAACATTTCTCATTCGGCTGAGATATTGCAAATAGATCGCGTAACGCTCTATAATAAGATTGAAAAATACGGTTTGAAAAAACCACAGTAACTCATTCTCTACGTTGAGCCTACGGCGATTGTTATGGTGAGCGCACCTGTCCAAATTCTTAATGTATCATCACTTGGCAATGACACCTTTACAACACTTGCTCAACGGATTGAAGAGATATTCGGAGTGCAAACTTCTGTTCTTCAAGCATCGTTGAATCTTGACCGCGCATTCGATAGCTCCCGCGGGCAGTATAACTCTACCGCACTTCTCGCGCAAATCCTCAACTCGTATCAATCGCCAAACGGAAAAAAAATCGCCATCGTTGATATTGACCTTTATATCCCTGTGCTGACCTATGTGTTTGGCGAGGCGCAGCTTGATGGAACTGCCGCTATTGTTTCGCTGCATCGGCTTTCCGATCAATTCTATGGTTTGCCACGCGATGACGCACTCATGGTACAGCGATTGGAGAAAGAGATTGTCCATGAGCTTGGACATACGTTCGGTCTCTACCATTGCAGGCAGTTTGAGTGCGTCATGCGATCATCAACATACGTCGAAGAAATTGACCTTAAGCGCATCACTCCATGCACAAATTGCATCGCATTACTGCGTAACAGTTGTTGAGAAATTTAACACTGCCTTATCGGAATCAGGAAAGGTTTTTGCTTTCTTTCTCATTTTTGATAAAAATTCACCCCTTTTTCTCTTATAATCCCCATCCTCATTAAGCAATAAAAATGAGCATAGTGGCACATAAATTGCGTTCTTATGCGGCAAAGAATAATACTTACCACGAAAAAAAGGAAATTATATGATTCGAGGTAAAGTCGTTATAGCACAAGATATTTGCAAGGGGTGTGAGTTATGCATCACATCCTGTCCACAAGAAAGCTTAGGCTTATCGGATAAAATTAACATCAAAGGGTACCGCTTTGTGGAACTAGTGAAGGATAATTGCACAGGTTGCGTCAACTGTGCCTTGGTTTGTCCTGATGCGGCAATTACTGTTTATCGCCAGCGGAAGGAAGTATTCAAGGCAAACCAAAATATGAAGAAAGCAGTGTAACGATTCTCAGAATTTGATAACAATAGGAAATGATTATGGAACATACTCCCGGAACATCGGAAATTCGTTTGATGAAAGGCAATGAGGCGCTTGCCGAGGCTGCAATCAGGGCAGGGCTTCAAGCGTATTTTGGGTATCCGATTACTCCACAATCGGAAGTACTCGAGTACCTCGCCGTTCACATGCCGAAACGCGGCGGCGTTGTGTTGCAGGCGGAAAGCGAGCTTGCCGCTATTAACATGGTATTTGGCGCCGCAGGGGCAGGAGCGCGAGTGATGACTTCGTCCTCAGGTCCCGGCATTAGCTTAATGCAGGAAGGTATTTCATACATGGCATCCGCTGAGTTGCCGTGCTTAATCGTCAACGTGCAGCGCGGAGGTCCCGGTTTAGGAACTATTCAACCATCTCAAGGGGATTACTTCCAGGCGACAAAAGGCGGCGGTCACGGCGATTATCACATGATCGTACTTGCGCCGTCATCGGTGCAGGAAATGGCAGATTTTGTTTTCGAGTCATTCCGCCTTGCGGATAAGTATCTCACTCCCGTGATGATTCTTTCAGATGGAGCGTTAGGGCAAATGATGGAGAAAGTTGCCCTGCCGCCCGAAGGTTCTTTGCCGTTTATCGAGAAGCCGTGGGCAACTACAGGCAAAAAGCCGGGTCAGAAAAGAAGAATCATCACCTCGCTTTTTATGCAGCCCGAGGAAATGGAGGAAGTCAATTTAAGGCTCCAAACAAAGTATCGTTTGATAGAGAAGCAAGAGGTGCGCTATGAAGCCCTCGAAACCGACGATGCCGAGATCGTTTTGGTGGCGTTCGGCCTTGCGGCGCGTATTTGCGAGAAAGCTCTAACGCTTGCGCGTGAGAAGGGTTTCAAAGTCGGATTGCTTCGACCCATTTCGCTCTATCCGTTCCCGTCAAAAGTTTTCGCTTCACTTGCAACGAACGCTGAAATGTTCTTAGTGGTGGAGATGAACGCGGGACAAATGGTTGAAGACGTAAAGCTGGCTGTCGAAGGGAAACGGCCGGTGCATTTCAAAGGGAGAATGGGCGGCATGATCCCATCGCCCGAAGAAATTCTCAGTGAAATCGAAACAGTTATAGAAAACGAACAGGTGAATACATGAAACTCCCGCCTATAACAAACGGCTTTGAGATTGTTTACAAAAAACCGGACACGCTGACCGATACGCCCATGCACTATTGTCCCGGTTGCGGGCATGGTGTTGTCCACCGCGTGTTGATGGAAGTAGTGGATGAGATGAAGATTCAAGATAAAACGATCGGCGTGGCTCCGGTCGGTTGCTCGGTGTTTGCGTACAATTATATGAATGTTGATATGCAGGAGGCAGCCCATGGGCGAGCTACTGCCGTTGCTACCGGCATCAAACGTGTTCTACCCGACCGTTTTGTTTTTACCTACCAAGGTGATGGTGATCTTGCGGCAATAGGAACAGGAGAGACGGTCCATACTGTCAATCGCGGTGAGAACATTCTCATTGTTTTCATCAACAATGGGGTGTACGGCATGACGGGGGGGCAAATGGCTCCGACAACGCTTCTCGGAATGAAAACGACCACTTCCCCATATGGACGGGAAGCGGCATCGGCAGGATTTCCATTGAAGATAACAAACCTTATCACACAGTTGCCGGGAGCGTTGTACGTTACACGGCAAGCGGTTCACGAACCCAATGCAGTGCGTAGGTTGAAAAAAGCTGTCCGTCTTGCATTTGAATATCAGCTGTTAAAGAAAGGAACATGCTTTATCGAGGTCGTCTCGAACTGCCCGTCCGGATGGAAGATGACCCCGCAGGAATCCAACAAATGGATGGAAGAAAACATGTTCCCGATGTACCCGTTAGGTGATCTGAAAGTTCCATCCCAAACAATGAACTAAAGAAAGTCATACTGCAATGACTACTGCACATGAAATTATTATAGCCGGATTTGGCGGACAGGGAGTTCTTTCCATGGGTCAAATTCTCTCCTATGCCGCTATGGTGGAGGGCAAAGAAATAAGCTGGATGCCCTCGTATGGTCCCGAAATGCGCGGAGGTACTGCAAACTGCACGGTGATTGTTTCTGATGTGCGCATCAGTTCTCCGATATTATCGAAATATGATTCGGCAATTATTTTGAATCAGCCGTCGCTCGATAAGTTTGCCGATCATGTTAAGCCGGGCGGTTTGCTGCTGTATGAGAAATCAACAATTATCAATCCGCCCACCCGGTCAGATATCGAGATCATCGGCATCTCGGCTGTCGCGGAAGCGCACAAGCTGACAAGCAAACAAGTGGCGAATATGGTATTGTTGGGCGCGTTTTTGTCTCGTCGTCCAATCGTAAGCCTGGAGAATGTGGTAAAGGCTTTGAAGCAGGTTCTTCCTGCTCATCGTCAACATCTTCTTCCTATCAATGAACAGGCGCTGAAGCGGGGAAAGGAATTGGTTAACGAACTCATTGGAGAATCTGTGTAGAGCGAAATGACATTTCGCTCTACTCTTATAGTGCTCGGAAACGACGGGTCAACGGCATAGAAGAAGTTTTTTGGCAAGTTGTTATAGATTAAGAAAGGACTTGTTATGGATGCAGAACATGTTGCGTGCTCACACGCGTGCAGAAATACGTGCGCAATGCTTCAGCAAGCGCTGAAAGAAGAAACTGCGATGGTCAGGTTCTATACGGCGTTAAAACAAGAATGTGACTATCCCGATGTTCACTCCATGATTCAAGAACTTATCGAGGAGCGGAGCAAATCGGTTCTTGCGATCAATCAAAAACTGAATGAATTGTGCGCTCGCATGGGAGTTCTTGATGGCATCATGTCAAGTTTTGACCCTGCCGGTGTGTAAGAGCTTGAATTTCTCTCAAAGCGGGTTCTGAGAAAAGAACTTCTATGAAAATAAGGCAATTTTTTGCTGAATTTTTGCTAGCGTTCCGCCTTGCAGTTTTTTTGGGGTTCACTTTGTCCTTTGCCAAGGTTTTTGAATTTTGGAAAGCACGTAAATGAGTTTTAGCTCTTCCGTTGTTCAGCTTCGCTCAGGTAACCAAATGATGGCAGAAGGAGCGATCCAAGCCGGGTGTAAATTTTTTGCCGGCTACCCCATTACTCCCGCCACAGGTATTTTCAAAACGATGATTGATTTGCTCCCCGCCAACGCAGGTGTTGCTCTCAGCGCTCCGGATGAGATTTCCGCGATCGCATACTGTATTGGCGCATCCATGCGAGGATTCAAAACAATGACGGCGACATCCGGACCCGGCTGGTCATTGATGATTGAATCAGTCCAATATGCCCTGATGACGGAGACCCCCCTTGTTGTTGCTCTTGTGCAGCGTTTGGGACCAAGCACCGGAGGAGCTACGCAGGGTGGGCAAGGTGACGTACTGCTTGCAGAGTTTTGCACCTCCGGTGGATACACGCTTCCTGTTCTCTGTCCAACGAATGCTAAAGAATGCTTCGAGCTGACCATTTTGGCGTTTACATGGTCGGAGATTCTTCGAATGCCGGTCATTCTCCTCAGCGATAAAGAAACCGGCATGACGGTAGAAAGTATTGATTATTCTACGCTTTCCAATGCTACTTCCCAAAATCGTCCTTCTAATTTTGCGTTCAGGGATTATGGCGAGTTTCAAAAAGAGCAGCGCAAAGGGACCTATTACATTGACGCGTTGCAGGAGATTCCGACCTTCGCGCCCGTAGGCGGAGACCGGAAAGTAACCGCGACAGGCTCGGCGCACGATAAACAGGGGAAACTGCAAAAAAATTCTCCCGAGACGATTGATATGCTCATCCATCTCGAAGAAAAACTTCGCTGGCGACATGATGATTTTTCGTTGGTGAACATGGATCTTCAAGAGTCAGCAAAGACTCTTGTTATCAGCTACGGCATTACGAGCAGAGCCGCGAAGGATGCAGTGGGTGCTGCACGAAACGTAGGACATGCTGTATCGTCATTGGTTATACAATCGTTGTTCCCCATTCCCGTCAAGAAGCTCGCGCAAGCATTGGACGGCATCGAGCGAGTTGTTGTCGTAGAAGAAAATATGCATGGATTGTATCGTTCCGTCCTTGAACGCTATTGCAACGGACAGCGCGTGCAGGGTGTCAATAAAATCGGCGCGATGATTACGCCAAAAGAAATTCTCAACGCAATACTCGGCTAAAACTATGATTCCCGCAGAAACAAAACCTGGAAACAACAGCACGCCCAGCAGAGAATCGTATTTTGTCGATAATCCTCGTTTCCCATTCTGCAAAGGATGCAGCCATACAACCGTTCTTCGTCGCTTGAACGAAGCGCTGGTTGCTCTTCAGCTTCCTCCGGAAAAGATCAGTCTCGTAACGGATATTGGGTGCATCGGTCTCGCGGATGGATTATTCAAAGAGCTCCATACAGTGCACACGACGCATGGTCGCTCCACCGCGTTTGCAACGGGCATATCACTGGCGGATTCTCTTCTTGCCCACGGCACTCTCAAAACGATTGTGCTTATCGGTGATGGGGGCGCAATGATAGGATTGCAGCACCTTGTCCATGCGGCGATGCTCAATGTTGATGTTACCGTCCTTATCTGCAATAACTTTGTGTATGGAATGACGGGCGGGCAAGGCTCGGGTCTGACACCGGAATGCTTTGTTACCGCGACTACACCCAACGGCAACATTGTTCCACCTGTTGATCTTTGCGAGATATTAAAGAACAGCAACGCTTCGTTCGTTGTTCGGGTTGAGGCAACGGGCAAGGAGTTGCCTTCGCTCATTCAAGAAGCCATAGCGTTCCCCGGATTTGCCGCGATTGAGGTTCTGGAGCTTTGCACGGAATTTGCCGTTCCGCAAAATGATCTCGACGGTAAAAAACTTATTGAGATTGCAGAGCGCAATCACTGGAAGCTTGGGGTTATTAAAGAGAAAGATGACCGTCCGTCCTTTTCTCAACGCTACGGTGAACATATACGCCAATTTAAACGCGGAGAGCAGGGGGTTGAACCAACGAAACATCGTGCATCTAAAACACTGTATCTTCATCGTCCGGTCAATGTTGTAGTTGCTGGAAGTGCCGGGGAACGTGTTCAATCTTCCGCCAGTATGCTTTGCCAAGCCGCGGCGCAGGATGGTTTGCACATTACCCAGAAAAATGATAATCCCGTTACTCAAGGTTCCGGATTTTCGCTTTCTGAGTTATGGCTTAGTCCTCACGAAATCGGCTTCACCGGCATCGAGCAGCCGGATTATGTCGTTGTCACATCGGAGGATGGATTTCGGGAACTCAAAAGCCGAAGATCATTAGCCCAAGCAGGCAAGGACACAAAAATATTTCTTGAAGAGACCATCCCTTCTGAAGAATTGGAAGGCCTGGTTATTCGGTTGCCGTTCCGAAAAGTATTTGGCGTAAAGCAAGCTTCCATGGGCGCTCTTATTCTCCTTGCCAAAATTTATCGGTTGGTTGATGAAGAGTCGCTCCGCGCTATTGTATCAAAGCGATTCAAAGAAGAGACAAATGACTTATTCGATAAAGCGCATGAGTTGGAAAAAACCATTGATGTTAAACGGGTAAGGGCGACTTCTAAGGAAATAAAAATGTGATAAGCGAACCCGCTTGCCTTGATGAGACAAACTACCATGCGCCCATATTTTTGCTTAACAAATTAATGTGAAAGATTTAATTTAGGATTAAATAATCCGAAAATAACGCTATGGGTCTCATTTTTAGCCGACAATGTGAATATGCGCTCCAAGCCCTGTTGTATTTGGCGCTGAAGCCAAATGGACAAATGACTTCGATCAAGGAATTGACCAAGAGGCTTAATATCCCATATCATTTTTTGGCAAAGATTCTTCAGGACCTCGCGCATAAAGAGCTTCTTCATTCTCTCAAAGGTCCAACGGGTGGATTTTCACTCGGCATGCCTGCACAGGATATTACGCTGTTCCATGTGGTCGAGGCAGTGGATGGCATCGGTTTTACAAACAGTTGCGTATTGGGATTTAAGGAGTGCTCGGAAAGAAATCCGTGCGCGGTTCATGAAAAATGGGGGAGTATACGGGAAAGCGTATATGATATGCTCGTTAGCAAAAATATAGCACAAATGGCACGCGAGATGAAGAAGCCCGAATATAAGCCTCCTTTCGAGTAAGTGATTTTTTTAATCTTATTTCAGAGTATTTAGTCTTAATTGGTATAGATTTTGAAGCTTATAGATGTTGGATTGATTGATTTTTGAAAATTCAGCGAAAAATGGAAAAGTCAATGCGTTGTTTTTAGAAGATGAGAATTTAAAGTTGAAATCCTGTGATTAATAAGAAAAGTGATATTGCCGATGCAGCAATAGAAAGGTCGGAGGATGTTTCCGGTTGCTCGCCGACCGTTGTTGTTCAAGCCGGTCTGGTAACTGGCACGCTCAGTGAGGGGCAGGCAGAACGTTTTGTATTTTCCGGAACACGACCAACAATTAAAAAAATACCGATCGATCTGAGAAAGAAAAGAATCAATTTTTCGTTGGAGCCGATGTGGTATAAACGACTCGTGTGGAGATTGAGGGAGGACTCACAGTTCCTTCGTTCGACCGTACAATGTGCTTTTGCATTGCTCTGCATCTGGATTGGAATTGAGTTTTACTTGTTCGCGAGATGGGGGAGTTCAGGCGGTGTGGAACCATTCTTCGAGCGCCCGCCGGGCGTTGAGGGATTTCTTCCCATCAGCGCGCTCATCAGTTTAAAATATTGGATGCAGGCTGGCATCATTAACGAGATTCACCCCTCGGGGCTTTTTATTCTCATTGCAATTATTTTGTCGGGATTATTGCTGAAAAAGGCATTTTGCAGTTGGCTTTGTCCAATAGGCACGCTCAGTGAATCGTTATGGATGTTGGGACAGAAGTTATTTGGCAAGAATATTACAATCACCAAGTGGTTTGACTATCCATTGCGCTCGCTCAAATATGTACTCTTTCTGTTCTTCGCTTACTCCGTATGGCAAATGGATGTCCCGTCTCTGAAAGGCTTCATTTACAGTCCATACAATAAAGTTGCCGATATTAAAATGTATTTATTCTTTGTCAACATATCCTTGTTCGCGTTATGGACTATTATTATTTTCGCGATTCTTTCGGTGGTCGTTAAAAATTTCTGGTGTCGCTACCTTTGTCCTTATGGCGCGATGCTTGGCATGGTGAGCTGGTTAAGTCCGTTAAAAATTACACGGCAGAGATCCACCTGTATTGATTGTGAGTTATGCACAAAAGCGTGCCCTGCCGATATCAAAGTCCATGCGGCAGGACGAGTATGGAGCGATGAATGCACGAGCTGTTTACAATGTGTCGAGGTGTGCCCTGTCAAGAATACGCTCGATATGCGGACGAGCAAGAGCAGTAAGCCTGTTCCGAGTTGGGTGTTTGGAGTTCTTGTAGCAGGAATTTTTGTGGCTGTTACGGGTCTTGCGATGGCAACAGAACATTGGCAAAACAACATTTCAAAAGATGAGTACTTGAAACGATTCCAACAACTCGATTCACCCATCTATCAACATTTTCGCGGGGAGGTGCCTGAGTATGGCCCGAATGATTGAAACGACCAGCGAGTCGAACGTTGTTGGTTTTTACGATGCCCTTGCGCCCGATTATGATGCGATGACCGGTTTCCCAAAGCGGTTCATCCAAGAAAAGCCCTTTTTCCACTTTTTAGTGGAGAGGTATAAGATTACAACGGCATTAGATGCAGGGTGCGGAACGGGGTTCCACGCGCTTCTTCTTTCTCAACTTGGCGTAAATGTAACGGCGGTGGATATTTCTAAGGAAATGCTCCAGCGGGTCGCAATGCACGCAAAGGAACTGGTCTTGAACATTGAATTGATCGAGTCCAGCTTTCAGAATTTACCCAGCATTGTCAAGCGTAAATTCGACGCCGTGTTCAGCTTAGGAAATTCCATCGCGCATCTTTTGTCGGATAAAGAACTTCGCCTGGCATTCGGTGGGTTTGCCGGTTTGTTAAATCCGCAGGGGATTTTGTTTCTTCAAAACCTCAACTATGACCGCCTCTTGAATTCTCATGAAAAGGTGCAGAACGTAAAAGAATCAAATGGAAAGACTTTTGTCCGTTTCTATGATTACAACGAGAAGGACGTTGCATTCAACATTTTAACGATGGAAGAAATAAACGGCTCGGTTACTCAACGCCTTAAGACGGTTCACTTAAGACCGTTGCTCGCGGACGAGTTAGTTTCGTTTCTTCAAGAGGCGGGATTTACCGATATACGGTTGTTTGGGAGCATCTCTATGGAACAGTTTCAAAAAGAGACATCCAAGGACTTAGTAATTCTTGCGAAAAGAAACGATACTTAAACAGTTTTTTGTTTTTTCAAAATGTATTTTAGAATTTTTATACTGAGGAAATTCCCCCATCGTTTGCGTCGTCAAGACATTTGAACACGCCTTATTATCATTTCTTGAATTACAGAAAAAAAAATCGTACCCTAATTCAACAAAAAATTTCAGAATATGGAAAGGATGTAGCATGAAATCTCTTCTATCGTTGCTCATACTGTGTCTTATAGTCAGCGCTTTCGTGTACGCACAAGAAACGAGCGGGGGAAAATTTTCAGGTCTTGTGTTTGGCGATTATTTTTATAAAACAGGTGGCGATGCTCAACCGTTTGGCTCTGCGAGCCAATACTCCCAGCCCATGGCAAAAGATTTTCAAGCGTTTCAGCTACGACGTATTTATTTTATCTATGACCACACCATCAGTCAGAAGTTTTCCGCGCAATTTCTTATCGAAGGAAATGACAAAGCGTTAGATCCCGGCGGTCGGCACGGGGTTTTTATTAAGACTGCGTTTCTGGAGTGGAAGGGGATTTTTTCGGGGAGCAATCTTGCAATAGGTCTTGTCCCAACCCCCACATGGTCTTGGGGAGTAGCCGAAAAAATATGGAATTATCGTTCACTCGAAAAAACGATTGCGGATTTCCGCGGCTTCGGCAGTGCAAGTGATATTGGCATCGCGCTGCGCGGCAAAATAGACGGCGATGGCATGCTCTCGTATATTGCAATGATCGGCAATGGAACGGGCCAAAAACCCGAAAACGACCGCTATAAAAAATATTATGGCGAGCTGAATTTTAAACCGGTAAAAGAGCTTACAGTCGAAGCCTATGCAGATTATGAGCCAGTCTTGAATGATAAAAATGTGACTACGATGAAAGGTGTGGCTGCGTATCAAATTCCACAAGGAACGCTCGGAGTGGAAGTAGCGCAACAGATTCGTGTGAAAGATTATGCTAATGGCTCGGATCGTCAGCCTTTAGGAATCTCCGCGTATGTGTGGGCGTCGGTTCCCGGCGTGGAGAAATTGAATGCCGTAGCCCGCTATGATTTTTTCAATCCCGATACTAAAATTTCAACAGCAGGGTTTACCGAACAATTTTTTCTCATCGGGCTTGATTATATGCCTGAGAACAATATCCATGTTATGCCGAACTTGTGGTTGAATTCATTTTCCGATAAAAGCTCTGCGGGTGTCGCAAAAGATTCCGATATCGCATTTCGGCTGACGTTTTTTTACGTTTACAGATAATATGTCGTTTTGTTCATTTCTGACTTAGAAGCCATCTCAAACATCGGTGTCATGCTATCTGCCTCCGGCAGGCAGAATGCTTCTATCGGGCATCCGGTATTTTTGAGATAACTTTTAGATACTTTCCTAACTTAAGGGGGCTTCCGGATATTGTTTCAGCAATTCTAAGAAAGTTCCATCTCTCACATAAAACTTACACTTGTGTTTTTATTGAAGATTCGCAATAATGCGAAGTAGGGGCTGTTCATTCTTCGCTTAATAACATTTCAAGTAGAGGCACTCATTTTTTCAACAAAATCCATTCTGTTCTGTACCATTTCATTTGCGTTACAAGAGACGCGACGTTTCATAAAAGATAAAATGGTTTCTCTCTGAGAAATCAGGTTTTCATGGTACCAAGAAGGAGGTAAGCGATGGAAGCGCCATACTCACAAGACCGCATGCCTCGGAGGTTGTTCATTGTTTTTCTGTTGTTCGTGGCAAGCATTGGAACAGCAGGGTACTTCTATTACCAATTCCAAGTAGAGCACCTTAAGTACGACAAGCAACAAGGACTTGCTGCGATTGCTCAATTGAAAGTCAATCAAATTGTGCAATGGCGCAAGGAGCGCTTGGGGGATGCACAAGTTATTTTTGAAAACCCTGCCCTTGCCGCAAGCGTGAAGAAATTTTTCAGTTCGCCGAACGAAGGCGCTCTGAAAAAGGCTCTTCGCCGTTGGATGAAATCGTATATAACGAGCACTGGTGAATATGAATGCGTCTATTTGGCTGACGCGGGAGGCAATGTTGCGCTGTGGGTAAAATCCGATACATCGTTGTTTGAGCCTTACGATAAATCCCGCCTAATTGATGCGCTTAAGAAGAAGCAGATTGTCTCATCCGATCTCCATGAAGCAGCTTCCAGCAAAAGAATCCACATGGATATATACGTTCCTCTTCTTAATCCGGAACAACCTCAGTCTGCGGCCATCGGATTGCTGATGTTAGAGCTTGACAGCGAGGCGACGCTGTTTCCCCTCATCCGATCTTGGCCGACCCCAAGTCAAACTTCCGAATCCCTTTTGTTCCGTCGTGAAGGGGATGAAATTGTTTTTCTTAATGAACTTCGTCATCGCAACAATAGTGCGCTCTTGTTCAAACTTCCCATGAGTAGTGAAAACCTTCCTGCCGCGATGGCTCTTCGCGGAAGAGAAGGAGTTGTCGAGGGAATTGATTATCGCGGTGTGCCTGTGTTGGCGGCGCTCAATAAAATTCCGGATTCGCCGTGGTTTTTAGTCGCCAAAATTGATAAAGTGGAAGTTTATGCTCCTATCAGAGAACAGATCGTTATAGTGACTGCAATAGAGATCATTCTTATCGTTTCCGCTGGTTCTATTATTGGATTTCTGTGGCGTCATCAACGCGCGTTGTTTTATAAAAAACTTTACAAAGGAGAATTGGAGCGCGGTGCGCTTTTAGAAAATATTAATTATTTGCAAAAACATGCAAACGATACCATCATCTTGACAGATGAACAGGGAAACATTATCGAAGTCAATGATAAAGCCGTCCGAACGTACGGATACACTGCTGAAGAGTTTCGAATACTGAACATCAGAGATATCAGAGCACTTGACGCGCCATCGGATCAAGTTACCCGGCAAAGAGAAATTGAGGAAAAAAAAGGTTTTGTGTATGAAAGCATCCATCGTCGGAACAATGGATTATCGTTCCCGGTGGAAATTAGCGCGCAGGTTGTAACTATTGAAGGAACAAAGTTTTTTCAGTATATCAATCGAGATATTACCGAACGAAAACGCGCGGAGCAAAAAATTAAGCGCTTAACGCGCGTGTATGCTGTTCTGAGCGATATTAACCAAGCTATAGTCAGAGTTCAGGATAGGCAAAAGCTGTATGATGATGCTTGTCGTATCATTGTGGAGGATGGGTTATTCAAAATGGCTTGGATAGGGCATGTAGGTGAAAAGTCGAAGAAAGTCAACGTGGCTGCGCGCTTTGGGTCAGGAATTGACTATCTCGAAGATGTGCGCGTTACGGTTGATGATTCAGCGACAGGTCGTGGCCCGACAGGAATGGCTCTCCGGCAAGGGCACTATGTCGTCTGTAATGATATCGAACATGACGAGCGAATGAGACCGTGGCGCGACAAGGCTCTTCGTCGCGGTTTTCGGTCTTGTGCAGCATTGCCGTTGATAGTTTCCGGCCGCATCTATGGGGTTCTCACCATCTACGCGCCCGAACCCAATGCGTTTGATGAGGATGAAATTAAGTTGTTGCACGAGCTATCTTCCGATATTTCCTTTGCAATCGAATTTATTGAGCGGGAAGAACTGCGAAAAAAAGCAGAAGAAACACTCAAAGCATCGGAAGAGCAATACAGACTTCTTTTCAAAGCAAATCCGCACCCCATGTGGGTCTATGACCTAGAAAGCCTGAGGTTCTTGACGGTTAATGAAACAGCGATAAATCATTATGGATATTCAGAAGAAGAATTTCTTTCGATGACGGTGAAAGATATTCGCCCGCTTGATGATGTGCCGAAGTTTCTCGAAAAAATCTCTACTGTGCCTGTGGGGATTGACGAAGGAGGTTTTTGGAGGCATCGGAAAAAAGATGGTACGGTTATTTTAGTAAAGATTACATCGCACGTTGTCATGTTCGGCGGGAAACAAGGGAAAATTGTGTTGGCACAGGATGTTACGGAACAAAAGAAAGCAGAAGAGGTGCAAAGGAAGCTTGCCAATCAACGTGATGAGCTTCTTGGCAGGTTGAAGTTGCAATTTGACCGCATGCCTCTTGGATATATCCTCATCAATCCGGAGTTAGCCATCCTTGAGTGGAATCCTGCCGCAGAAAAACTATTTGGTTACTCGCGCGAGGAGATGGTAGGCAAGAGTCCTTATGGTCTCATTCTCTCCACAACGGCTAACCCGTTTCTCGAAAAACTTTTGGAAGACCTTAAAAAAGGAAATCAGACACTCGTTGCAGTAAACGAAAATATCACAAAAGAAGGAAAAACCATTATCTGTGAATGGCACAATACTCCTCTCAAGGATGAATCGGGGCAATTTATCGGTTTTATAAGTATGGTGCAGGATATTACAGAGCGCAAAGAAGCGGAAAAATCTCTTAATGCCGCTGAACATAAGTTTAGAGGATTGGTGGAGCAATCGTTGGTGGGCATCTATATCATTCAAGGAAATAACTTTGTCTATGTCAATCCAAAGATGGCTGAGATTTTTGGTTATACGCCGGAGGAGATCATCTTCGAAAAAACAATAAGTGATCTTGTGATGGAAGAAGGCTTGCCCATAGTTCAAGAAAACATACGAAAACGTCTTGAAAATGAAATGAGCAGCGTTCGGTACGGTTTTCGGGGTAAAAGAAAAAATGGCGCCCCCGTTTTTATAGAAGTATTTGGCGCGCGTACGGAGTATAATGGCCAACCCGCAATTATTGGAACGTTGCTGGATGTTACCAACCGCAGGGTTGCCGAAGAATCAGCAAATAGATTGCTTCATGCTGTTGAGCAGACGGACGAAGTAATATTTATGACTGAGGTAGACGGCACTATCAGGTATGTCAATCCGGCATTTGAAAAGCTCTATGGCTTCACTAAAGAAGAGGTGATAGGCAAGACACCTCGAATATTGAAAAGCGGTCAAATACCAGACGAGCATTATCGAGCTTTTTGGCAGGACTTGCTTGCCGGAAAAAGTTTAAGAATGGAGTATATCAATAAATCGAAACTTGGCGCTCTTATTACAATAGAAGCGTCCGTGAACCCAGTCTATAGCGCTGATGGTATCATGACGGGCTTTATCGCAGTACAAAAAGATATCACTCAAAGAAAAACAATAGAAAACGAAAAGAAATCATTGGAAGACCAGATCATCCAAATGCAGAAAATGGAATCTCTCGGCACATTGGCTGGAGGTATTGCCCACGATTTTAACAATATTTTGGGCATTATCATAGGGCGCCTATCGCTTGTGGAAAATTTAGTGAAAGGCAACCCCAAATTAGAGGAGAGTTGGGAGGCAATCAGTAAAACGGTTCAGCGCGGAGCCGGCTTGGTAAGGCAAATTCTTACGTTCGCGCGGAAAACGGATACTCCGTTCGACACCGTGGACGTTAACACATCCATTCAAGAAATTACCGAGCTGTTGCAACAGACATTCCCGAAGACTATCATATTTTCACTCCACCTCGATCCTCATCTGCCCTCGATGCTCGGCGATCATACTCAATTGCATCAAACCTTATTGAACCTCTGTGTAAACGCGCGTGATGCAATGGCAGATAGTGGAACACTAACCCTGAGCACTCGGCTCGTTGCCGGTGGAGACATACGCGGGAAATTTCCAAACGCTCGCGCGGAACAATATGTTATGGTAACGGTCTCCGACACAGGAATGGGGATGGAACCAGAAACGCTGAGCCGTATTTTCGAACCGTTTTTCACGAAGAAAGAACGTGGCAAGGGGACCGGCTTAGGCTTGGCTGTGGTTTATGGCGTTATGGCAAGTCACAATGGCTTTGTTGACGTCACAAGCGAAGTCGGCAAAGGATCTGCGTTCTATCTCTATTTTCCGTCTTTTGTAAGTGCCGAGGAGCCTAGGAACAAACAACTCACGCAAGCAAACGTTATTCAAGGAGGAACGGAAACGATTCTGCTGGTAGAAGATGAAGGCATGTTGCGTGAGTCGACAGTCATGCTGTTGGAAAGAAAAGGCTATCGAGTGCTAACAGCAATTGACGGAAAAGAGGCCATCGAAGTGTACAGGCGTCATTGGAAACAAATCTCCTTAGTCTTCTCCGACGAGGGGTTGCCCAAGTTAGGTGGGTGGGAAGTGTTTATAGAGATGAAAAGGGTCAATCCAAAAGTCAAAACGATTCTTACAAGCGGTTATCTCGAGCCAAACTTGAAAGCAAAATTCGTTGAATCGGGCGTGAGGGCATTTATTCAAAAACCCTACACACAAATCGAGGTCTTGAGCAAAATCAGAGAAGTGATTGACGGTTAGAATTGACAGTATCTTAGGGTTTCTTTCTCAGTTTTGCGAAGGTGATTAAGCAAATTCTATAAATTGGCAAAAATAAGAAGTTACCGACCCCATTTTTCAAGAAAATGGGGTATTTTTTTGGCATCGCATTTGAGTAAAATCAGTCGAATATGGAGGGTGCCTCAATGCGAAATATTTTTGCCAATGTGGATTTGGAGTTGTTGAAACGCTTCGATAGACCGGGTCCAAGATACACGAGCTATCCTACTGCACCGGTATTTTCCGCCGAGTACAACGATAAGTGCTTTGAGATTGACCTTATCAGAAACAACGATGAGAATGATTCACCGTTGTCGTTGTACATCCACATTCCATTTTGCGATACGCTCTGTTATTTTTGCGGCTGCACGACGATTGTTACACGCAACCGCGAGCAAATAACATTGTATCTCGACGCGCTGAAGCAAGAAATTGCCAAAGTTTCTGCGTACGTGGGCAAACGACGCTCGGTAACACAAATGCACTGGGGTGGAGGAACACCTTCCTATCTTGACCCGTCAGAAATCAGAGACTTGAATCAGTTCATCCGGAGCAAGTTTTATTTTTCGCCTGATGCAGAAATCAGTGTTGAGATAGACCCGCGGGAGCTGACGTTGGAACATATCAAAGCGTTCAGCGAAGGCGGCGTCAATCGTATAAGCCTGGGTGTCCAAGATTTTGATGAGCGCGTGCAAACGGCCATTCATCGCGTTCAGCCTGAGCAAATAACCATAGATGCGATTACGTGGGCGAAATCCGCGGGCATTGAGGGCGTTAACATAGACCTTATTTACGGTCTTCCCTTGCAAACGTTAGATTCGTTCAAGAACACGCTGAAAAAAGTAGTTCAGCTGGCTCCGAGCCGCATTGCGGTATTCAATTTTGCGTATGTTCCTTGGATGAAACCCCATCAAAAGCTCATTCATCCCGAGGATTTACCCTCACCGGATTTGAAGCTTCAATTATTGAAAACAACAATAGAGACCTTGACGAACTTAGGCTATCTGTATATCGGGATGGATCATTTTGCCAAGCCCAATGATGAATTAGCACTGGCTCAGCGAGAAAAAGCGCTTCATCGCAATTTCCAAGGGTATTCAACCAAAGCGGGGGCGGATTTATACGGCTTCGGCATGTCCGCTATTTCACATTTTGGCGATGTGTATGCTCAAAACGCAAAAACGCTTACAGCATACATTGAAGCGGTCGGCAAGGGGGAGTTTCCTACGGCAATCGGTTACAAAATGACGAAGGATGATCAAATCAGAAAGTTCGTCATCATGCGATTGATGTGCGACCTCGAAGTTGAAAAAGCAGAGGTTGAAGAATTGTTCGATATTATGTTCGATGAATATTTTGACCAGTCACTGGAGCAATTATTTGATTTTGTCCGCATAGGCGCCGCCAAAAACACCGTGGAAAAGATTACGATCGAGCCGGCAGGGCGGTTTATGTTGCGCAATATTGCGATGTGTTTTGACGCATACCTCAATAAATTCCAGAAGGAGAAACCGATCTTTTCGCGAACGGTGTAAAGTGTGCTGTTTTTTTCATGCTTAATGTTGAAATAATCAACACACAGATTGAGAGAAAGTCATTTAGATACCCACAAGGGGGAAAGAACTCTCTCGGAGAGTGATGATTGTAGAACAATTTCCTCGTGTGGGTCTTGTTGTTTTCGGGAAGTTGCGAAAGCAATTATCGGAATTTAAGAAAACGTGAATTATTCATTACACACAAGAACCCCAAAAAAGGCTCAAGAGGCAAAGCATTTGCCGAATTCTCATTTTTCTGAAACCGATAACGGGTGTGGCATACATCTTGAGCAATTAACGAGCAAGGAAGTAAACAACTATGCATACGCCTTGGTCTATACCCACATCACTTAAAAAACAGACGCGCTCCGTGTCCGACCGAGAACGACAAAAAGTGCTTGTGTTTAGCCCAGATTCAGACCTTGCCAAGAGCCTTTCCATGCTGTTGGAAAACCAGTTTGAAATTATCTGCGAGACCAAGCTTGAGAATCTTGCGAAACGAATAGGTGCAACGCTGCCAGCTCTCATGCTGATTGACCTGTACGCGTTTCCATCTGACATTTTAAAAGAAACTCAGGTCATCCGCGGAAGCCGAACTAATATCCCGATTATTTTGTTACGTGCTTATAGACCATTAAGCGAAGAGGTCGAAAGCGCAATTCGGGATGTTGCCGATCTTGTTCTCTACAAACCTCTCGATGTCAATTCAGTTGCAGGAGCAATCTATCAACTGTTAGAAACGCGTTAAACTTTTAAAAAATCGTTGTAACGGTAAGCTGTTCAATCCTCCAGCCAAAAGGAGTGACAAAAATGACCAGCGCGACTGATTTAACTCGCATCAAGCAAGCAATGTTAACAGAGTTAGACAATACATTGCGGCAAAATTATCACCAAACCTTAACGGAAGTACTCAACGAGCTGCGTATACGGAATATTTTTACTCCAGCAAATCCCACGCCGGATAATGTCTTTTCCATCGTTTTGAATAATCATCTGTTGACGTATAAACCCGCGACTTCGGTCATCCAGTTGCGTGAGGCTTTAGAACGACTTGCCCATGGCAAGTTTGGGCTCTGTGCCCGGTGCGGAAGAGAAATCCCTACAGCAATACTCGAAAAACATCCCACGACGACTCTTTGCTTATCCTGCGCTCAAGCAAAACGGTAAGTTAAAGCCTCTTATTTTTAGGAACACCCTGTCTGATTTCCCACGATTGAGATAAAGCGGTCTTAAATTCGTTTAAATTTCACAAATTAAACGATTTTCAGTTAGGCACATTATTTGTCAAAACCGCCTCAGTGTTTTAACTCACAGTTAACTCAAAATTTATTAAAGGATGAAATTATGAAAAAGGTAACATTAACTATTGTGAGTATGATAGTTTTGTTGGGAATGGTGACGCTCTCGTTGCCGAATTCCGCACAAGCTACCAGCCAATGGTCAAGGAAAACCGGTTTGTCCTGCAATGCATGTCATACGGTATTTCCTCGATTGAATTCTTTTGGCGAAGACTTTCTTCGCAACGGGTATCAAATGGTGAGTTCTCGTAAGGAAGCGGCAGAGGCTGCTTCTGGAGAAACGTATCTCGACAAAATTGATAACCTCTTAGGCTTCAGACTCAACATGACCCCTGTCATGTGGGAGACCAATTCATTTCAGAAAGATGCCGGTGAAGCAAAAGAGTCAAGGTTGACGCTCGGCAGCGCAGTGTGGATTCAGTTCTTCGTGGCTGGACCAATTTATAAAGACATTTCGTTCTTTTCTGAATTAGAATATTCTTCTGCCTCGTTCAAGTTCAATTGGTTTTATTTTAACTTCACGAACCTTTTAGGCTCGGATAAATTGAATTTCCAAGTCGGAAATATCTCGCCGGTGGAATTTGCTTCTTATCCTGATAGGCTCCCTCAACTCTCTAATATCAAAGGGGAAGTTTTCCATGTTAAATCGTCAAATGGGTTAGGAGAAAATTCTACGAAGGTTCGAGACGCGCACGGTGGAATTCAATACTTTGGTAAATTTAACTGGGCGTTGGTGTATGCTGGTCTTTCTCCTGGCTCCAGTCCGACTGCAAAAAGCCAATACAACGAATATTGGGGTGGACTTGTTGTGAAACTTCCGGAGAATACCCTTGCCGGATTTGATGGAAGCACGGCAACAATCCACTATCAGACTGGCACCGATACAAAAAATACCGGAACGGAAAAAACTGGTCCTCAACTTGCCCAAATCACGAATGAGTGGACGAGATTAGTTCCCAGTGTCAACATCCGCTTCAAAGAAAAATTGGATATTCAAGCCGCCTATATGATAGCGGAAGACAAGAATTGGGCGCTCGTCGCTAATCCGGC
>JACQBK010000019.1 GCA_016194505.1 Ignavibacteriales bacterium
GCGATTGCTCCGCCAAAAAAGCCGATGCCCGGTCCGCCAACCCATGCATCGTCATGCTGGCGCTCAAGGAGAGTGCCAAACTTTGCCTTCTCCACGTCAAGCAACGTTATCCAACGGTCTTTGTTGTCTTGCGAGAATAGTTGCACAAAAGCATTCTTTCCGTCGTCAGACCAAACGGGACCGCTGAATGTTACTGCGCGCGCTTTCGGTTTGCTTTTGCTCGTATCGTTTACGATTTTGGGCGGAACTGCCCCGGCAATATCATCCGGCTTTATTTGCATAACGGAATCAAGCGCGATGTTGTACACGAACAACTCCTGCGTTGATTGCGGCTCGCCGACTTTTGTGCGCGCAGGGATTTCTTCCGTGAAGCCGCTTTCCGTTACGTAGCTGGGAACATTTGCCCGCTTCGCGTCTGTTGGATTTTGGGAAAGAATGAACGTAATATAGTGTTCATCCGGCGAGAGCACAAATCCAAACGCATTTTTTGTTCCTACATAATATGGCTTGGGGCGTTTTATCTCCAATGACTCGTTAAATTTCTTCCGGGCTTCCCGTTCGTCTTTCCGCTCACGGAGCACATCGAATAATTCCAATTGTTGTTGTTCCAAAAACTTTTGCAAATCGGTTTTCGTGGGGTCCTTCTGTGCGGACCCTGAGCGAAGATTTGTCAATTGAGCCTCGGTGCCGCTGTTCAAATCGCGAATAACTACATTCCCGTCCCGCTCAAACACCACCTTGCGCTCATCAAACGAAAAGCGGGGATTGGACTCGGCTCCCACCGTATTGGTGAGTCGAAGCTCCTTGCTCTTCTTTATATCAAGCAGAACTATATCGCCATCCTTTGTGTACAGCTTTTTCGTTTTGTCTTTAGTATACGCACCAAACCGGGAGGGAAGTTTTTTCTGTTCTTCCAGTGAGACGCGCTGCGGCGTGCCGCCCTTTGCGCTCACAACATAGAGTGAATCTCCCTCATCTCCCTTTTGCCGCCAGTTGAAATAAATTTTCTCACCGTCTTCCGACCAAGCAACGTTGCTTGGCGACGTTCCCATCCATTTGGGATCGCTCATAATTGTTTCGACCGTTAACCAGCCGCGTGTAGGTTTACCGCTTGTCTGCGCTTGAAGCGCAGTAACCGATAAAGAAAACAAGAGCATCATACCAATGGCGATGTGTTTCATGAAGACTCCTTATTGCATTATGAGTGAAGAGACGAACGAGGTAACAAAAAGTAAAGAAAAGGGAGGTGGGATTCAAATGAAAAGACGTAAACGGCTCATCATTGTTTTAAGTAACTTTATCGCAAAGTGCTTGCTTTTCCGTCACCCGTTCTTTACTTTCACCACTCAATTGTATCCGCCAAGGTGAATTATGAAGATTATCGCCAAGGTATTCATTGCTCTTTTTGCGGTATGTTGCATCGCGTTAAGCCAAAAAAACAACACTGTTTTCGATGCAATCTTTAAAGAGTATAACGTAAAGGGCTGTTTTGTTCTCTATGATTTCAAAAACGACACGTTCATCCGCTATAACGAACAGCGTTGCAACCAACGGTTTATCCCCGCTTCCACGTTCAAGTATTTGAATTCCCTCATCGCGCTGGAAACCGGGGTTATTCGGGATGAACATGATACGATTCGATGGGACGATATAAAACGATTTTCCCCTGCGTGGAATCAAGATCACGATTTACAGAGTGCCTTCAAAGTCTCCGCTGTTTGGTATTATCAAGAATTGGCGCGGCGCATCGGCGAGAAACAAATGAAGCAATACATCACCAAAGTACAGTACGGCAATAACGATATTTCCGGCGGCATAGATAAATTCTGGTTGGAAGGAGGTCTACGTATCTCGCCGGAAGAGCAAATTGGGTTTCTCAAAAAATTATACAACGGCGGCCTGCCATTTTCCAAGCGCGCAATGGATATTGTGAAGAACATATCGGTTGTGGAAGAAACTCCCAGCTACACCCTGCACGGAAAAACCGGATGGGCGGTTATACAGAACGTCAATATCGGTTGGTATGCCGGCTATGTTGAGAAAGGGGGTAATGTCTTTCTCTTTGCCACCAATATCGAGACCAGACGGGCGGTGGATAATTTTCCTCAGGCGCGAACCGAAATTACAAAAAAATTGTTAAAGGACTTGGGTGTGATATAACCTTTTCAATGTAGTTTCAATTAATCAACTGGATATTCATTAGAATTAACTCATTCGACTCCAAAACCAATACCATGACACATTCCTCGACTCCATCATTGAGCATGGAGCAAACTGCTAACATCATGCGCTTTCTTTTTTTTCTTACACTAAGTTTGTTTGTCTCCTTGGCTGCTCAAACACAACCGCCCGGTCAAACGATATCCATCGAGGAGTATGAGCCGAAATCCACACTGGTCGTTCCGGCGCATCCCGTAACGCAGGCGAAGTTTCCTTTTATTGACGTGCATAATCATCAATTCTTTTCTTTGACAACAGACAGGGTTGATACCCTCGTCATGGAAATGGATAAAATCAATATGGCGGTGATGAATAATCTGAGCGGCGGCACGGGCGAAGGATTAAAAACCATGATAGCAAAGCTGAAAAGAGCATACCCAAAGCGGTTTACGGTGTTCGCCGATATGAGGAATTACGACGGGATTGATGATCCTGACTTTGGCAAGAAAATGGCGGCACGGTTAGAAGAAGACGTCAAAAACGGAGCGCAGGGCTTAAAAATTTATAAAAACTTGGGATTAGATGCGAAAGATGGAAAAGGCAAACGGATTCCCGTTGACGACCCACGATTGGATCCCCTTTGGGAAAAAGCCGGCGAGCTTCATATCCCCGTTTTTATCCATAGCGGGGAGCCTGCGTCGTTTTTCGATCCGCAGGATAAATACAACGAGCGTTGGCTTGAACTAAAACAATTTCCCAACCGCGCACGCCCACCCGAACGGTACCCTTCGTGGGAGCAAGTCATGAGCGAGCAACGGCACATGTTCGCCAAGCATCCTAAAACAACATTCGTTGCGGCACATTTAGCATGGTTGGGGGGAGATCTCGGCAGACTCGGCGCCATGCTGGATAGCCTGCCCAACGTCTATACGGAAATTGGCGCTGTGCTTGCTGAAATAGGCCGCCAACCACGGTTTGCACGGGAGTGGTTTATTAAGTATCAAAACCGCGTTCTCTTCGGAAAAGATATTTGGGAGCCGTCTGAATATCATTACTATTTCCGCGTGCTGGAAACTGCCGATGAGTATTTTGATTACTATCGCAAGCGCCACGCTTTTTGGAAAATGTACGGCTTAAATCTTCCCGATGATGTATTAAAAAAACTTTATTACAAAAACGCCCTACGGGTTATTCCGGGCATTGACCCAAGGGGATTTCCCAACTAAAAGTTTCATGTATATTCTAAAACCAAAACAGTCCCGTCTTCCATGTGGAAAACGGGACTGTTTCTTTTATCTCTCGTGATTATCAATTCCTACAGTTCATCTCCCGATGTAATCAATGTCCAATAATTTCCTTTTCGAGCAATGCCGAACGGCTTTAAGCCGTACGGCTGAGGCAGCACGCTCTTTGCAAAATTCATCATTTCGATTTTGTACGGCTCTACTTTAATAAGAGTATATTCGTCAGCCTCGGGACCGCCCGGATACATATCGCTCCAGTACGCTCTCCAGTATGTTTGTTTTTTCTCCGCGCCGTTTTCAATCGTTGCTGTTCCCAAAATCGTGAGATAGGCGGTATCTGTCGGACTTAAAAATGTAAGCGTTACTTTGTTGTTCTTTGATACTTCGCGCACTTTGCGGGAGTTCGGCGCGGCGCCAAGCCAGATATTGAAATCTCCATCCGGCTCAAATGGATGCATCAACCTCGCGTTTGATTCTCCCTGTGCTCCGTGGCTAATGAAGAAACAATAATCCGACTTTTTCATAATGGAGCGCGCGGTTATGAGCGCATTCTCTACGGTGGTTGGATTCATCAGTTATTCCTTTCGTTGTGGTTTGAGCAACTCTTGCAAGAACCGTGCCTTTTGGATTTGCCTTACACGAGGTCTAAAGATATGTATTTTATTCAAATTTTGAGGGTTTTACTGAAAGGCACAGTTGGTGTTGCAGAAGGGGTTCTTAAAAACGGGAAGGTGGATGCTTGATTATTTAAACAGTTTTGAAAAACTTTCCTTCCCTACCGCTATTTCCCAAGCAGCAAGCGCATGCTCTTTTGTAGTGTCAATAAATTTAATACTGGATTTTCTGCCGCGTATGAGAAGCTCAAGTTCTGTGCAGGCAAGCAGCACACATTCTGCTCCTGCATCAGAAAGCCTTTCGGCAATTCGTTCGAAGGCACGAACCGATGTAGTGTTGACCCTTCCGGCAATGAGTTCTTTATATATAATGCGATGAATGGATTCCTGTTCGCGTTTATGTGGCAGTAAAACAGAAAACCCTTGCCGTTCTAATTCTTCCTCATAGAATCCGTCGCTCATGGTGAATTGTGTTCCTGTAAGCCCAATGGTCTTAACCTTCGCTCGTCTTGCCGCATCAGCAACAGCTTTAAATACCGTCAACACGGGAATTGGAGAGCGAATCTCAGGCAAAACTTTGTGCATCGTGTTTGTTGCAAGGATTGCAAAATCAGCGCCTGCTTTTGCCACCGATCTGAACTCTTGCTCCAAGTTTGTTTGTATGTGTTTCCACGTTCCTTTATGTTGCCAATTGATATATCGTTGAAAAGAAACACTCGCAATCACAAGCCGTGGATAACTGTGGTCTTGGAATTCGATGTGATGCTGTTTTATAATATGCTGATAATAAGTAACGGTGGATTCGGGGCTCATGCCTCCGATAATACCAATTGAACGATGGTTGTTCGAATGCATGTTACCGCTTCTCCTTGTTTATGACCCTCTGAAGAGTTTTTTCCAGCCGAGATCCTCGCACATCAATCCCCATCGCAATGATGACGCCGTTTCGATCAACAAGAATTGGTTTTGGCAGGCCTGATATTTCGAATTCCTTTGCGGTCGAACTGCCAAGCCCTTCCTTAACGTATGAATTAAACCACGGCATTTTCCATTTATCCTTGCGAAATTTTTGCGTTGTTTCCTTCGTTTTATCAAAAGAAAGGCTCACAATCTCAAACCCCTTGTCTTTGTAGTTGTTATACACCCGGTGCAGATTGTCCATTTCATCTAAACACGGAGCGCACCACGTCGCCCAAAAATCAATAAGAAATACTTTGCCCCTTAATTGTTTTGGGGAACATTGCGCCGTTGAATCGTCAAGGGAAACAAAGGAAAATTCAGGAATTTTTTTGCCGGGCACGATACGGCGCGATGGATCGCTTGTTGAGAGAACATTCTTCCGCACTTTTTGATCGGGATGGCTCTGGATTATTTTTTGGACGTACGTTGAATATCTCAGTGGTTGCGTGGAATTTCTTAATGCAACACCGACAAGGTCCGGCTCAAGAGACCAGAGATATGATGTTGGGGGGATTTCCTTCAGCGCATTTTGAACAACCGACGGCTCAAGATCGGCGCCATATGCCCCATACCCAATATCAAGATAGCTGAAAAGGAGAAGCTGTCTTAACGCAGAATTACGCTCCCGCTCTAATTGCTTTGCAATAACACTAAGTTCTTTAGACCAATCGTAGTTAAAGGCATACAGCGGCTTGCCTGATTTTCGGTACGATCGCAGTCCAACGCTTAAAGAATCCCTTCTTGAGAGCATATCGCTATATACCTTGACGTATTGAGCGGTAAGACTTTCATTCTGCTGAAAACGGACTTGGGACAACGTTTCCCGGGAGATGAGCAATTTGGAATTAAATATAATTCGAGCTTTTCCGTTTTTCGCTGTAACAACGGATTGGTAGTCCCCGCCGCCATCATACACATAATCGTCCGATTGAGTGCCGTTCACCGAATTGCCGCTTCGTGTAATTCCTATGAGTTGATATACGAGTGCGTTCGCTGTTGTTTCAATATCAAGGGCGTACGTTCCATCGCCGAGCTTTACCATTGGTCGTGCGTTTTTTTCTGAAAAATTGTTGAAGTCGCCGATTACTTTAACGCTATCCATGGTATCGAGATAATGATACGTTTCAAGGGATACGGAAAGTTCTATCGTTTTCGATGGTTCAATATAAAGCGGCACTCGTCGCCGTTGGTGTCCAACGCCGGTACAATCAAGGAAAACCAAACCTTTCAACGATGTCTGTAAGGTAAATGAACCGGTTTTCGAAACTTGAACCGAGGCAAGCGGTTTAGCTCCATCAACAGGAAGGAGATGCACATGCGCTCTTGGCAGGGGGTTGCTATCAACACCCAAGAGTGTGCCGCGAATAGTTGTTTGTGACTGAACAAAATTTGTGGCGACAAAAAGAATCGTGAAAACAATAAAAAATTGTCGGATTGTTTTTGGAATGACCAGCGGTTGTATGGGGATTCTCGACATGGGTTTTCTCCTGAAATAACGTTCAGGAGAAAATATAGTAATGATTATTGTTCAAGTCTTGGATAAATGAAGCGTTTTTGTACGAGAGAAGCTACGGCGAAACTGTCTTGGAGAGAACCCGGTGAGTCGCTTGAAAACAACACAAAAGTGGCTTTGATCGAAAAACCCGGCGGCATACGCTATTTCGGAAAGAGACTTTTCCGAATCTACCAGTTCGCGGGAAGCATATTCAACCCGCAATCTCCTTACATATTCTCCAACGCTACAAGAAAATTCTTTACGAAATGCCCTCGCAAGGTGTACCGGATGGATTTTTGCATGGTGTGCCAATGCCGTGAGTGTGGGAGCATCGGCAAAATTTGAATGTAATACCTTTCGGACATCGCTGAGCCACGTTGTGTTTTTTTTTGCTTGGACTTGCTCTCGACCTACAACAGCAACAAGCTCTAAGAGAAGACCTTCGAGCGCTAACGGAGAATAAACATCTTCAGAAAAAAATTCTTGGCAAATATTATTCATGAGCATGTTCGTGCTCAAGTTATTAACCAATGTAAACTGTTGGGGCAATCCCGGCGCTTTGTCAAATCGAGCAAGCCATGAATTTTTCAAAACGATGTTGAGACACCGACCGCCGCTCTTGTAAAATTTATTGCTATGGCTTTGATCGGCGGGACGATACATAAGATCGTGTTTTTTGCATACTATATGCTGGCTGCGAAAACGTTCATCGAACGCCCCCGTAAGAACATACACAAAAGCAGGGTGTTCATGGGTATGTCTCTGAAGCTCTTTGTGAGAAGCATAAAGGGTTTCAGAAATATCAAACCCGGAATATTGTTTTACCCCAAGAATTTTATTGGCTAACGAGCCATACAAAACAGATGATGTCATTGTTCGAATTGATGGGTTATGAGTCTTTTGCATTAGACTCATCGTTTCAACGTTTTGTTGTAAGAGGGAACAGAAATTACTGTGCGGAAGGTATTCTTATGTCAATTTAAACCAGCCTTCGACCGTTTGCTCCAGTATTCCTTTGTCGCTTTTGTGACGGAATTCATTTAACGAGGGATTGTAGGTATAATCGCTTTCCCATTGTTGATAATTCTTTTTGATTTGGCGGAGGGCGTCAATAATATATTCTACTTCTTCATTCGTTGTTGTCGGATGAATAGAGAGACGCACCCACCCTGGCTTGCTGGATAAATCGCCATGGTCAATTTTGTCTGTGATCTCCTGCGAGTGCTTCCGATCTACGTGCAGGAGATAGTGACCGTACGTTCCCGCACACGAACAACCGCCGCGCGATTGAACACCGAACCTATCGTTCAAAAACTTTACAACTAAATTGTAATGAATCTCGTTGAAATAAAACGAGAGCATGCCCAGTCGGTGTTCGATAGTATCAGCAAGAAGAACCAAGCCTGGAACGCTTCGCAACCCATGAAAGAATTTTTTAACCAACTCCTCTTCGCGCTGAACCAAATTTTCCATCCCCATTGTTTCTTTCAACTCAATAGCTAAAGCGGCTTTGATTGCCTGCAAGAAGCCGGGCGTGCCGCCGTCTTCCCGCACTTCGATATCAGGATTGAAGCGGTGCTTGCCCCACGGGTTCGTCCAGAGCACCGTCCCGCCGCCGGGCTGGTCGGGCGACTGCAAATGATAAAGCGATGAATCGAGCACCAGTACTCCCGATGCTCCTGGTCCGCCCAAAAATTTGTGCGGCGAAAAAATAATCGCATCCAATTTTTCCAGCGGATCCGCCGGGTGCATGTTGATGGGAACATACGGTGCGGAAGCGGCAAAATCCACAAAGCACACTCCGCCATGCTGATGCATCATTTTCGCCATCGCGTGATACGGCGTTTGAATTCCCGTAACGTTGGAGCAGGTTGTGAACGAGCCGATTTTCACCTGCCGGTCTTTATAGTGGCGAAGTTGCCGTTCCAGATCATCGAGATCAATTAATCCTTCGGAAGTTGGCTTGATACAGCACACATCAGCAATTGTCTCGAGCCACGAAGTGTGATTGGAGTGGTGCTCCATGTGGGTAACAAAGACAATGGGGCGCAGTTCTTGAGGAATGGCAACGTAGGGGCGAACTTGTTCCGGCACTTTCAAGCCGAGAATGCGCTGGAGCTTGTTGATCGCCGCCGTCATGCCGAATCCGACAAACAGCAGCGCGTCGCCCGGACCCGCGTTGACATGTTGTTTGATGATGTGATGCGCGTGGTGATACGCCTGCGTCATCGAAGAGCCGGTAACATTGGACTCGGAATGTGTGTTGCCGACAAATGGCCCGAAAGTTTCGAGAAGTTTCCGCTCTATCGGCTCGTACAGTCTTCCGCTTGCTGTCCAATCAGTGTAAATAATATTCTTTTCACCGTACGGCGTCCAAAAGGACTGATGATAGCCGACGATGTTTTTGCGGAATGGCTCGAAATATTCCTCGAAATATTCTTCTAACCGTTCTGCAGGCTTTCCATCAGAATCTAAATGCGATTTTGAAATCGGTTGCATAAGTAACATCCAAGACAAGTTATATACAAGATAAAGATATGCAGATAAAAATCAAAGTGTGATTTAGCTTTCAGGGTTCAGGTAAACATGATAGTAGCAATATATCTATAACACTTGACATTAGGTCAGAATTTGTCAATTTTCTTCTCTATATTTCAAAAATTTTCCTTTTAGAATATTAAGCTTAGATAACTGCAATGCTAATACAAAGTATTGAAATTTTTGGATTCAGGGGATTTGCGACCCGACAAACACTTAACTTAGCGATGCCAAATGGGAGTCCAGGGAGCGGATTAACGGTGCTAGTCGGACCAAATAATGCTGGAAAATCTACAATAATCGAAAGCTTTCATTGTTTAACCTCAGAACGGAAAGCAAGTTTTTCGGAAGGAAGGCGAAATAAAATGGCGGGGGATCGAGTAAGCATCACGATAACAGATTCTCGGGGTAGCAAAAGTAAATTACGCACAATAGATTCAGGGGGTAGTCAAACTAAATGGGAAAATGAGGCGAGTTGGATCACAAGTGAAATTTTTGCTTTACCATCAAGACGGTATTTTGAACCTTTCTTCGGCACCGCGTCTCCTTTGGATAGAACTAATTACACAAGGAACTATGGCGCTCCTGCAGTAAGGGGAGCAGCTATACACAATTTTGGGGGAAGATTGTTTAACGTTCTAAACCATCAAGAACAATTTAACAAAATTCTAAAAAAAATTTTAGACCCTGTCCCTGACTGGACGATTGATCAAACCGACGAGGGAAAATATTGTGTTAAAGTTAAGTCTAACTCGTCATACCATAATAGCGAAGGAATGGGGGATGGTCTTGTCAGCTTACTTTTTATTATTGATGCTATCTACGATTCAAACAAGGAGGGTGTTATTGTAATAGACGAACCAGAGCTTAGTCTTCATCCACTATTACAGCGAAAACTTTTTTCGTTGATGAAGGAATACGCGAAGGATAGGCAAATTGTGCTCGCTACACATTCTCCTTATTTCGTAGATTTCGACGCCATAGAAGGGGGGGCGAAATTAGCGCGTGTACATTTATCCGGTAATGGTTCAATTATTTCAGAATTAAGTAAATCTTCTACCTCTGAGTTGATGAAACTCTCAGGAAATCTTAATAACCCACATATTCTTGAACTTCATGCTCGCGAAGTGTTTTTTCTCGATGATAGGGTAATTCTTGTAGAAGGTCAGGAAGATGTAATATTCTATCAAAAAATTTTAAAAGAATTGGGTATAGAGCTTACCGGTTCTTTTTTCGGCTGGGGTGTGGGCGGTGCAGATAATATGAAAATAATAGCTGCAATGTTAAAAGAGATGGGGTTCAAAAAAATTGTTGGAATTTTTGATTCAAACAAATCTGGTTTAATTCCTTCTCTTGAATCAGAATTTCCTGCCTACAAATTTTTCTCTATACCCGCCGAAGATGTCAGAACAAAACAAGCTGTTTCTTCTAAGAGCAGTGTGGAGGGTATACTTGATGAGAAGCATCAGATTCGCGAGAAGTATAAATATGGGATGGTTACTCTTTTCGGTAGCATTAAGAACTTTTTACAATAAAAGTTGTCCCTCATCCCGTTCGCGCCAAAAGCCGATAGTGTTTTAACTTGGATAGTGTTTGCTGTTTTTTTCGGTTTTTTCGATCCGGTATAATTTCAGTCTCGTAATTTGGCAATGGCCAAATGTCCTTCAAATCTGGTGTACATTCATAACTTTTGAGAAACTTCAAAATATTATCAGCGTCTCGCTCAACTTCGAGTCTCTTCTGGATTAACCTCACATTCGCTTTATCAAGCTCAACGCCAATTCCAATTCTCTGTAACTGATGAGCAACAACCAATGTTGTGCCGGTTCCGGCAAATGGGTCTAATACTACATCTCCAGGTTTCGTTGATGAAAGAATTATCCGTATTAATAATTGAATTGGCGATTGCTGCTTATGCTGGCGATTTCCATTTTTATCACGTAATGCTTCGTCGCCTGAAAAATATCCTGATGTGAGCTCGCGAATATCATCCCACACGTCCGTTACGTACATTCCATCTTCACGTTCGTATTTGTATCCCTTGGGCAAGGGCGGATCAATTCTCAACCGATGAAATACTCGCGCTCTCTTTCCTTTCGTTGCAAACGCAATGATTTGATAGTGCTTGCCGTAGCGATAAATTCCGGGGATCGCCGAAGTTTTCTTTTTCCAGATAATGAGATTCTGAAATACCCACCCGGATTCTCGAAGACAACGAAGAACCTGTTCAGCATTCTTTTCACGCTGCATAAAATATATGCTGCCCCCCGTGCGGGTTATCTCTGATACTTTACTGCATACTTCTTGCATATGCCGCCAGTATTCATCTTCCGGCAAATCGTCATCCCATTCCGCGTATTCTTTGTCTTGATTAAATGGGGGGTCGAGAAAAGTCAAATCTACCTTCTTCGATGTTTTTTCCTCAAATAGCTTGGGTTCTAAAAACTTTCTACAGTCTCCCAAGAGAATAAGTGGTCCTTGTTTCATAATTCAAGAAACTCTGATATTGGTTGTATAATCATGATCTTGACAAAAACTTTACGTCCATTGCGGTTAAACGCAATATAGTTAAAAGTTATCCCTCATGCCGTTCACGCCAAAAACCCCAGAACAGCATCAGCCAGCCTGCGATAAACGACACACCGCCGAAGGGCGTAATGGCACCCATCCAGCTTACACCACTGAAGACAAGCAAATACAGGCTTCCGGAAAAAAGGCAGATGCCTGTAAAAAACAACCATCCGGCAACCCGAAAATATTTTTCAAAGTATTTATCCTCCGCCCACGCCGCGACAAACATCGCAAACGAATGATACATCTGATAGCGCACCGCGGTCTCGAACACGGCAAGCATTTCCGGCGAGAGCCTTGTTTTAAGCGCGTGGGCGCCAAATGCTCCTGCCAAAACACCGAGCATTGCTGTCAACGAGCCGAGAAGAACAAATTTGCGGGACATATAATCAGTTAAAAATTCAAAATTAAAAAAGAAAAATTATACCATAAAGTGGGATCAGCCTCTGGCTGAAAAAATGAAAAAGGAAAAAATCTTTGCTGTAAATCAAATCTTAACCGCGGAGTCCGTTGAGAACGCAGAGAAAAGCTCTAAAAGTTTAAAATGCTCTACTACTCAGCGCCCTCTGCGTTCTCTGCCTGCCCCGTGCAACGGGGCGGTAAAATAATATTAAAAGTATTTTTGAGATACCGTTACTTGCTCTGTGTCGTTGGTGTGCGATGCACGAGCGTTGTGGAGCCCTGATTTGTCGGCATGATAATGAGCTCTGCAAGCTGTACATGCGCAGGACGCGTGGCGCAGAACACCACCGCATCGGCAACGTCTCCCGGCTCCAGCGTTTTCATATTTTGGTACACGGGCGCGGCGCGCTCCGCATCGCCGCGGAAACGCACTAGGCTGAATTCCGTTTCCACCAGCCCCGGATCCACCGTGCAGACGCGTATCGGCGTATCCACCAAATCCATCCTCAATCCCTTCGTCAGCGCGTCAACGGCGTGCTTGCTTGCGCAATAAACATTTCCTTTGGGGTACACTTCATGTCCCGCAATGGAGCCGATATTGATAATTGTTCCTTTGTTGCGGGCAACCATTCCCGGAATTACCGCACGGCTCACATAGAGCAATCCTTTTACGTTCGTATCAATCATCTCGTCCCAATCTTGAATCGAGCCTTCGTATAATTTATCCAAGCCCCGGCTCAATCCGGCGTTGTTCACTAACACGTCAATCTCCTGCCATTCTTTTGGAAGGCTTTTCATGGCGTTCTCTACCGCAGAGTAATTCCGCACATCAAGTTCGATGATATGGGAATCTGTCTTGTGCATCTGCTTCAAT
Organism: Ignavibacteriales bacterium; assembly: GCA_016194505.1. Classification (GTDB taxonomy): domain Bacteria; phylum Bacteroidota; class Ignavibacteria; order UBA10030; family UBA10030; genus JACQBK01. The sequence continues at coordinate 12,859 of JACQBK010000019.1, forward strand.
TCTTTCGCGAGGACTTCCAATCGCTCCTTGCGGCGTGCCGCTACAATCAGGCGAGCGCCATGGTGAGCAAACGCTTTCGCGCACGCAAGACCAATGCCGCTGCTTGCGCCAGTAATGAGAACAATGTTATCGGAAAGAGGGGTCATGAATGAGCTCCATCGTATTGTGTTAATTTTATCGTACGTCCAATGTGATTACGTGCGCCCTCGTAAAATTTTCCATTCGTCAACCACTTCGTCCTCCTTCACGACATAATATTTATCGAACTGCGCCGCCGTAAGACAGGAGTGATGCTCAAGGATCCTCACGCGGTCACCGACGTTGAATTTCCCATCAATGCTGTAGGGCGGCTCCGCAACAACTTTGCCGTGCTCCTGCGAGAGCGTGCGAACATGAAGATGAGACTCCATCCGTTTGCGCTCATAATCTTCAAAAATAATTCCCATATCCATATCGTTGCGAACGTGTGTGGGTCCGGCATCTTTGGAAAGCGCCAATGCGCCCGCATCGGTAATGAAATGCGACGCGGACGTTTGATGGGAGATAACGGATGCAAGTACGGTTAACGCGCAGTCTGAGATGTTACAGCTTCCGATGGCGGCTTGCGTGTAATCATAGAACGCATAATTGCCTACTCGGACCTCATTGATCCCTTCTAACTGCTCTATCACCGACATTGCAGGCGTAGAGCCGATGCTGATCATCGGAATTTGATACCCTTTCGAGCGCATGCGATTGGCGAATTCCACCATAACATCTCGTTCTTGTTCAGCGTACGGCACAATCTCCGCTCGGGAACGCGCATGATACGAATGCCCGGAATGCGTTAGAATGCCATCGAAGAAAAGGGCTTTCGATTCGCTCAATGATTTGACTAATTCTTCCGCAAGCGGCGATCGGGGGTCAACTCCCGCTCTGTGGTACCCGCAATCCACTTTTAACCACACGTGAAGCCGTTCGCCCGTTACGCGCGCAACTTTATCGAGATGCCCCTTCGTCTCCATGCTATCAATCACAACGCGGATGGTCGCCTTTTTATATAACTCCGCCACCTTCGTAACATACACCGGCGGAATCGGAAACGCCCATGTTATATCGGTAAAGCCTGCTTCGGCAAATTGTTCCGCTTCATAAAACGTCGAAACGGTAATGCCGCGCGCGCCTAAGGCGAGCTGGCGGTTGCCAATTTCGATACACTTATGCGTTTTGATGTGCGGGCGGAGCGCGACGTTCAGTGTATTGGCATGATCTTGCATGTGTTCGAGGTTTCGCTCGAGAATATCCACATCAAGCAAGAGCGCGGGGGTTGGCAGTTCGTTAATGTGCATAGGTGTTTTTTTGCGGGAACTACTCGTCGCCCGCATTATCCTTTAATATTGAATAAGCTGTTCAAGTTTTTCTTTCAATCCGTTGTTAGCAAGAAATTGTTGTTCCAACGCCGTGTGAAAGGGAACCGGTGTCTCCATCGAGCCAACGCGCATAACGGGCGCATCGAGCGAAGAAAAACATTCTTCCGCAATCGCGGCGGCAATCTCTCCGCCAAATCCTCCGGTAAGCGTATCCTCGTGCAGCACGAGGCATTTTCCTGTTTTCTTCACGGAGGCAAACACCGTTTCTTTATCCCACGGAAGCAGTGTTCGTAAATCTATAATTTCAATGCCGATATTGGAACGCTTCAATGCAAGTTTCGCAATCCAGTGCACACCCATGCCGTATGTTACAACTGTTACATCAGAACCGGCTTGCACAACATGCGCTTTGCCAAGGGGAATATTATAATATTCGTCGGGAACGGGTCCCTCAAGACTACGATACAAAAATTTGTGCTCAAAAAACAAAACCGGATTCGGCTCAATGAGCGAAGTGGTCAGCAATCCTTTGGCATCATAGGGGGTAGAAGGATAGACGACTTTTAGCCCCGGAATATGCGTAAACCATGCTTCGTTGCTTTGGGAGTGAAACGGTCCCGCGCCAACCCCGGCGCCGGTCGGCATGCGGACTGTTACATTCACCGACTGCCCCCACCGGTAATGGGTCTTCGCAAGGTTATTTACAATTTGGTTAAAGCCGCACGAGACAAAATCCGCAAATTGCATTTCCACCATCGAAGCGCGGCCACATATCGAAAGCCCCAATGCCGACGCCACAATTGCCGATTCGCACAATGGCGTGTTGCGTACGCGCTCCTTGCCAAAGCGTGGAACAAACCCCTCTGTTATTTTAAACACGCCGCCGTACTCGGCAATATCCTGTCCCATCAAAACAAGCTTGGGATCGCGCTCCATTGCTTGATACAACCCTTCGGCAATGGCATTCACAAATCGCTTTGGAGATTCCCGTTTTTCGTTTGGCGGGATAACTTCATAGGTAGTCGCTGCATACACATCCGCCAATTCGTCTTTTTCCGAAGGGATGGGGGCTGGCTCTTGAAGAGCGCGCTCCCAGGCATCATCAATAAGCGCCTTCAAGTGTTGCCGCTGCTCTTTTATGCGCTTATCGGTCAGGATGCCAATTTCGAGAAGATAGCGCTGGTAGTTTTCAACGGGGTCTTTTTTTGCCCACTGCTCCATCAATTCTTTGGGGACATATTTTGTGCCCGAAGCCTCTTCATGTCCGCGCATGCGGAACGTTATCGCTTCAAGAAGAACCGGCTTTCGTTCCCGTCGCATTGTTTCCGCGATACGGCGCGTTGCATCGTACACCTCTAAAATATTATTCCCATTCACCTGCACGCCTTCGATTCCGTACCCGAGAGCTTTATCTATAAATTGCTTACAGCGAAATTGTTCACCGGAGGGAGTGGAGAGTCCATAGCCGTTATGTTCGATCAAAAAAATCACCGGCGCATTCCATACTGCGGCAACATTGATCGCTTCGTGAAAATCTCCTTCGCTTGTACCGCCATCGCCGGAAAACACAAGCGCAAGTTCGTCCTTTCCATCAAGATTGCTGGCGAGAGCAACGCCATCAGCCACGCCAAGCATCGCGCCGAGATGCGAGATCATGCCGATGATGCGGTAGTCCGTTGTGCCAAAGTGGAACGACCTATCGCGCCCCTTCGTAAACCCGGAGTGTTTTCCTTGCCACTGTGAGAAAAGTTTTTCAAGCGGAATGTCGCGCGCGGTAAACACGCCAAGATTACGGTGAAGGGGAAAAATATAATCCGTTGCTTGGAGCGCTTTCGTACAGCCGACGGCAATCGCTTCTTGCCCAAGTCCGGAAAACCATTTGCTCAGTTTCCCTTGACGCAACAAGAGCAACATTTTTTCTTCAATCAAGCGCGGCAGCAACAATGCTTCGTAGAGCTCCAGAAGAGTTTGGTTGCTGTGCTTCTTTCTGTCAAACTGAATGGTTTGGCTGAATGTTTCTATTTGGTAACTCATTGAATAGTGTTTTACTGCAACGATGCAACGAAAAATTAGCGTAGAACCTTCCGAAGGTGAAACTTGTCCGCCTTTGGCGGAAACCCTCGGAAGGTTTCAGCGTGTTGCATTATTTTTACGATGGGTTATTACAAAGACAAGTTTAACTCAATGTAACGCCAAATCGTTTGAAGGGCAAGGGTATTGCAAAAACGGTAGTGACTCGATTTGAATGTTTCATTTTTCTACAAGCAGCGACTAAAGTCGCCGCCTCCATACCTAACGAAACCCCTGCGGGGTTTTCGTGCTTATCAGGCGTTGACTTCAGTCAACGCCCTGTTTCTATGTAACTTGCGTCATCGCCGCAAAACACAAAAGGCACCCCGAACAATCAGGATGCCTTTTATTTTTTTCAATGAAAAAAGTTCCGCTATTCGTACCAGTCAAGGATTGTGTAAAACCGAAGCCTTCCTATATTCCTTGCTTTCTGTATAGCGGCACTGCTGTACCTAACTTTTCCTTGACTGCCGGACCCTTTGAGCGCAAGCGTCGCTGCCCCTCCGGAAGGGTTAGCTAAAATAAGCCCGCCGACGATTCCCGGTGTTCCATTTTCTTTGAACGTTACGGTATTGCTCTCGCCGTAACATATCACAAGCCCATACCAATTAAATGTGCCACCGAGGACTAAGTTGCCCTTTACAACAAGCACCCCATACCCTGTAACGTTTCCATTAATGGTACAACTATAGTTTGTATCCGATGGCGAGTCGCACACTACAACCACAGGATTTGTAGAGGACCCCCATTGATTTCCCGGCGGATTAGGTATACTGCCGGACGTATAATAATAATCATAGTTGTTAAGATACTCATTGATGTATGCACCCGGGTTTGGTGTTGTCGTGTCTTTTTGGACTGCAACGGAACCTTCAATTCTCGATCCGCCAATCGCCAAAACATTTGCAGAATCAGTTGCGGTCATCGTTGTTACCCCGGGAAGATCCCCTGATCCTACCTCTGTTGTTCCCGTTTCATCGTAATTGTGCCCATCCACTTCGGCTTGGGCTCCCGTCATGCTAAAAGAGACAGGTGATGCCCGTATGCCAATGGCGGAGTTAGGCATAGGAAACGGGCGGGTATCTCTAAATAGTGTTACTTTCATGGTATATGTTGATTCTGCATACACTCCCGTAGAGACCATGTGCACGGTATCTCCATTGACACTTGTTTGCAGGCTATCAAGTCTGAAATATCCATTGTTAAAATTCGTGTTTACGTGAACACTGGGTGTTTGGCCAGGGGGGCGGTCGTACGTTCTCAATGCGGCGTGTATAGAAGCGCGGGCAAGATTTCTCGCCTGCATATACTTAAGATACGCATATTGTGTGGTAGAGGCGTTCTCGCTCGCCCGGTACATTTGAAAGCCGATGTACCCCATCGCCATGCCTAATCCCATGACAAGAAATAGTGCTGTTCGTCCCATCGTCGTGTCCTCTTAGTAGGGTTTACCTAAATTTCTTGGATAAATCAATTTTTCCCATGATACGGCATAATAATAGGGGGTCGTGTCATTGAGCGTTCTGATAGGCTCCCAACTTTCCAGCCTAAATTTCACGTTGATCGCCCTGATTGCCGCAAACGCTGAGGCACCTGAAATCGGCGTAGTCATTTTATTGCCGGACGTATCAAAGTAACTGAGGTTGAATAGGATAAGTCCGAAGCGCTGTTTAATCAAGCCGGCAGTGGTTTGTCGTTGCATATAGTAATCACTCGGGTTGAGACTGGCTGAATCAGCAGTGCCTACGGAATATGTAACCGTTTCCACCGTCCCGCCGTACGAAAGGGCTCCTTTAAAAGAAACGGTGTTAGTATCTGCGCTCAAGATTTTCTGTCCGGTAACACGATACCCCATCTTCGTAAAATCGTGTTCAACCTGTCTTGCAAGGTTCACGGCTGCGGTTTGCGTGTTAAGATTGAAGGTATTTTGGTACATCGTAGAATTCAAATTACCCTGCATTCGTGCGACGGTCAAAATTAAAATGCCGAAGATAATCGCGGATCCAACCAAATCGAGCATAATGTTCATAGGGTATTCTCTCTCTTAGAAATAGCGACGATAGATAGCTATATCTTTTAAAATAATCGGCACGGTTGTATGGGCGGTATCGTTGAGTGTCGGCAAATTTGGATGTGTCACCACAACGACTATTTTCTTGTAAAACGTTGCGCTTGTTGTGTCGTTTGCCGGAGTGTATTCACTGCAATACTTGACTGTATCGTAAACGAAAAAATACCCAAGCCGAGGATCCTTGACCTTCCTTTTGTAGAGATGATAATCGTCCACATCGTTAAATTTGCTTTTGGACGCAAAATCATGGAATGTTCCGCTTAGTGTATATGAGCTATCGGTATAACTGATTGCCTCGCCCCCATCCGAACCAAGGCTTGCGGGAACTGTCACATCAGAGTAATTAAAAGCTTTTGCACCGCCAGTTGTTTTTTGGTCAAAATCCTTCGCCAATATCTCATCCATCATACTTTGACCTATGGAAAGCGCATTCAGCGTCGCTTCCATTTCTAAGCCAAGTTTGAGAGACCCAAACATAGTGGAGTTAAAGCTCAATGCTAAAATTGAAAGCATTGCAAACGCTCCAATAACCAGCATCATTTGACCCGTGTTCATTCGTTTAATCCTCTAAGTGTTTCCTGAATAACTCCAACTTCTGCGTGTAGCTTAAATAAATCTACCGCTAATGTCAACACGAGGGTGTCGTGGCTCACCTCAAAGGCTTGCGCTGTATCACTATGATGAAAATTTCATAGTCAAATACATATAATTTTTAAAAACCCAATAAAACCCCAACAAATGTGTGAATTTTTCGAAATTAGAAATTTTATGCCCTTGACGCACTCCACTGTACCTATTGCTACAAAGTTTGTACCCACGCAAAAATCTTCAAATTTCGCAAGAAAACCAACTCTTGTTATTTACAGGTGTATCAAAATGACCGAGTAATGAAGAATGTTATAATTATTTCAAAACAGCCTCATTTATCACCAATTTCGGATCGAGGGTAGCGTTGCAGCATTCCCTCTTCACGCATCAGCTTTTCAATGCCATCCATATCCATCGGCACAAAATCCGATACAATCTCCGCCCCTTTTTCCGTAATGACGATTAAATCCTCAAGGCGGATGTATATTTTCTCTTCCGGCACACGCAACGCAGGCTCGATGGTAAACACCATCCCGGGTTTATAAGCGTCTCCATACGGACCGTCATCGTGCGTTGCCATTCCCACCCAATGACCGAGAGAGGCGTTGGGGTTTTGAGAATTCTTTCGATGGGTTTCTACAAACGCGCGGCAGGCTTTCTCGTAGAGTGGTTGGGAAAACTTCGTCGCCGCAAGAAGAGCATCCATCTCCTTCACTGCGTCTTGCAGAATAGCTTGTCCCGTTGCATGAGGACGGATCGCTTTGAGTACCGCTTTGTAACAACCGACATAAAATCCATACAGCTCCCGTTGCCAAGCGTTGAATTTCCCGTTCACCGGCATCATACGGGTAACATCGCTCATGTAAGAACCGAAATCGGGGGCAAAGTCGAACAACAATAATTCTCCGTCAAGCATGGTTCGCTTGCCGGCGTTATAGTGGGGGAATGTTGCATTCGGTCCGCTGGCGATAAGAGAGTAATATGCTTCGCCTTGTGCGCCATTGCGGAAATAAACGTACTTTGCCATGCCGTCAAGCTCATATTCTTTGATGTTCGGCTTCGTGGAGCGCATGCCTTCCATCAGAGCAAGTCCGCCAAGCCGCGTTGCCTTTTTGATGAGGGTAATTTCTCTCGGACTTTTGATGAGGCGAAGGTTATCCAATATTGGCGTGAGATCGCGCACTTCAAAGAGAGGAAGCCGCTCGCGCAACAGTTTTACAAATTGCGCCTCGCGTGAAATCCTTCCGTCCCACGGATCATTATAAATATCGGAGTTTTGCCGGATGGCAAGATCGCGGCTCATCGAAGAGCCTTCGCCGGGCGTAAACAGCGTGTACACCGTTCTTGCCGTGCCACGCATCGTGCGCCACCCAAGGTGTTCCGAAAGCATATCCGAACCAAACACCGCATTGACTCCCGTCAGAGTTTTTACTTCTTCCGCGTCTTCTGCGGAAAACAATTTGCCTTCGGAGTTCTCGCGTCCTTGATTGCGATGGGGAAGATACAACGTCGCCGTGCGGGAGCCGCCATCAAGAAGAAGATAGGCATGCGGCACTTCGACACCGCACACATAATAGAACTCATTGTATTGCCGGAATCGCGTATACCCCGCGGGACTCGGCGCGCCCTGCACCACGGCAAACGCATTGGGTCCTAGTGCATCATAAATTTTCGCGCGGCGCTGGGCAAATTCCTCCGGCGGAAAATCTTTCGTGAACGGCGAAAAGCCCTCTTGCGCGACTGCGACAAGCGGTAACAGCCATAGTAACAGCATGAAGCAACGTTTTACCATCAGCATAATTCCTCCTTCAGGAATGTTTGGTGAAAAACTTCACCACGGATATTTTTAAATACTACCGCTTTTGCACGAGGGCGAGCATCTCTCGCACGGCTTTGTCCAAACCGACAAGAGAGTTTAACTCTCGGACAACTGGATTTGTGAGGAATTGTCCCACTTGTTTTTAAAAAGATTTACTTTTTACACAAACTCGATCCCTTCGGGACGTGGTAAGATTTTTTATCTACCGCTTTTGCACAAGCGCGCGCATCTCCCGCACGGCTTTGTCCAAACCGACAATAAGAGCGTAGGAGATTATTGCATGGCCGATACTCAGCTCATCAATTTCCGGAATCGCGGCAACGGGGACAACATTCACATAGTTAAGTCCGTGGGACAACATTCACATAGTTAAGTCCGTGACCGCCGTTAACGCCAAGTCCCATTGATTTGGCAAGCTTGGCGGCGCGTTGAATGCGAAGAAGCTGTTCATGCTGTTCTCGCTCATTGCGCGCATCGGCATATTCGCCGGTATGAATTTCTATCATATCCGCCTGCACTTCTTTTGAAGCTTCGATCTGCGCTTGCTCCGGATTTACAAACAGGCTCACAAGAATGTTGTGCTGATGAAATGTCTTAATCACGTCTTCCAAGCGGCGCTTGTTCGCAATGACATCGAGTCCGCCTTCGGTTGTGAGTTCCTGGCGACGTTCAGGAACGAACGTTGCAAGCTCGGGGAGTGTTGCAATCGCAATTTTTACGATCTCGTCCGTTGCGGCCATTTCGAGATCGAGCTTCGTTGTTACGGTCTGGCGGAGAAGCCGGACATCCTCATCCCGAATATGCCTTCGGTCCTCGCGCAAGTGACAAACAATACCTTCCGCTCCGGCAGCTTCGCAAATGCGGGCTGCCTTTACGGGGTCTGGCTCTGCTCCTCCGCGGGCGTTGCGGAGCGTTGCGATATGATCAATGTTGATTGCTAACCGCATAGTTTTGTAGGATGTATAATATGATTGGTCTGTAGGGGCGTCCCTTGAATATACCTAATTTCTGGATTTTAATGAAATCTTACTTTTAAGAATTTTTTTCTTCCACAGCCTGAAACTTTTCACACCAAATTACCGTAACTTCTTGGTGAACCACAATTTAAAAGGCGGCGCTATGAAAAACAACCTTACACTGCTCCTTCTTTCTCTCCTTATACTCTGCACGGCAACCGCATCTGGACAACCTTCAAAAAAGGAAAAAACCAAACGGGCAAACCATGAAGCGTTGCTGGAAAATATCGGCAACGCAATTGATAAAGCTATCGCCAAAATTTCGAGGCCCTTTTCTTCCTCGGAAGATGACGACGGCATGTTCTCTCCCGATAGCCTTTACAAGAAACGCTCGCGGCGCATCTACTCCACCGATTCAGAGCCTCAGGAAAAAAGCATAACGTACGAAGGCAACACAACCATCGCGGCAAACGACACCATTCATGCCAACGTTGTGGTGAAAGCCGGCGACCTTACCTTGCATGGCTATGTTGATGGCGATGTGCTTGTCGTCGGCGGCAATCTGTACGTGAAAGCCGGAGCCGTTATCGCGGGCAATGCGAAGGTTATCAATGGAGAAGTTATCAAAGAAGATGGCGGCACAATCGTCGGCTACGTGGATAAAGCAAGTTCGTCCTCTGCTTCGTATCGTGAAAGCGAAAAAAAGTTTACACGTTCATCAACGCGGCTCCGCCCCAATTGGTGGCTCTCGGATGAAACAAATCTGGATAATTTCATATTCCGCTATAATCGTGTCGAGGGAATATTCCTCGGACTCGGCTCGGAGAAGCGATACTACTGGGATGGCAGAAAAGATTATAGTCTCTACGGCTCCATTGGGTGGGGGTTCAAGTCGCATCTGTGGAGAGGCAATCTTGGATTAAGCCGGCAATTCGCATTCAACGATGGCCAGATTCTCGAGTTCGGCGTGGAAGGACACAGCTTAACCGATACGAAAGACCAATGGGTCATCGGACTGACGGAAAATACGCTTTCCTCGTTTCTTATTCATGAGGACTACCGCGATTACTTTACCCGCGAGGGAGTGGGATTTAACGTCGCCTATTCAGTCCAGCAGGATTATTTTACATCGCAGTTGAAGGTCGAGTACCTTATGGATAAATATTCATCGCTCGAAAATCATGCGGAGTGGTCTATCTTTGGCGGCGACAAAGTCTTCCGCCTCAATCCCGCTATTGAGGATGGCAAGATGAGGAGCATTTTCACGTCGGTCGGCGTGAGCACGGTAACGAAAACCATCCGCGGTCCGGAAGGATGGAATGTTTATGCAACGGCGGAGTTTGCAGATAAAAGCTTCGGCAGTGATTTCGGATTCAATCAATACGTTGCCGATGTTCGCCGCTTCCAACCGTTGGGTCGGTACGATAATCTGAATGTACGCTTCCGCGTCGGCACGGCGGATGGACGATTGCCCGTGCAGAAAATGTTCGAGATCGGCGGTTTAGGCTCGCTTCCCGGCTTCCCGTTCAAGTATGAAGCCGGCAACCGAACGATGCTACTCAACGCCGAGTATATTATAGACAGCGATTTTCTCGATGAGCTTGATTTCTGGCCCGGCTGGCTCTTGAGCGGCACAAATTTCATCATCTTCTCCGATGCCGGCGTTGCGCGGACGGTTTCCAACACCGCATCCTTAACGGATTTTGACGGATTGAAGCTCTCGGATTTCCGGCATGACGTTGGCGTTGGAATCGGATCGCGAAGCGGCTCGTTCCGGCTTGCGGTGGTTTGGCGCACGGACCAAAGCGAATCCCCGCGGTTCACATTCCGCATCGCGCGGCCGTTTTAAAAGGTTTCTGCTGAATATAAGCCCAAAAGTAGATAGGGTAGTAAAATGAATAAGGCGATAACGTTCGGAGAAACTGTAGAAGGTTATAACATTCCTGTCTTAAATGAGCGTGAAATAAGGGCAGCAGCAGGAATACTCTTTTTAGTTATGTTCATAGCTTTAATGCTCATACTGTTTAAGGGAAATTTCCTGCTAGTAAAGTATGTTATCACCTTATTTCTTACAGACTTTATAATCCGAGTCTTTGTCAACCCAAAATTTTCTCCTACACTAATAGTGGGACGTTTGATTGTTCACAGACAAAACCCCGAATATGTCGGTGCTGCGCAAAAAAAATTTGCCTGGGTGATAGGTTTGACTTTGGCAACAATCATGTTCTTTCTGATGGTGGTCGTAAATTCGTATAGCATTATCACGGGTCTTGTCTGTTTAACCTGTTTAATATTCTTATTTTTTGAATCAGCGTTTGGTATCTGTTTAGGGTGTTTATTGTATGGCTGGTTTTACAAAAGAAAAGCGCAATATTGTCCCGGTGAAGTATGTAATGTAAAAACCAAACAAGAAATTCAGAAAACATCATTGGTGCAAATCGGTATCGTTGTTGCTTTCATCGTATTTATTTTATTTACAGCATATTTATTTAACGATAATTTTAGCGTAAAACCAACCGACTTGTGGGTTATACTAAAGTCTACAAGCTGAGTTTTTTATAGGGCATCCCGATGTATCGGGACAAGGTGCCCCTGCGTGCTTAACAACCAAAAGAGCGGTTCCATGTATGGAGCCGCTCTTGTTGTTTATGGGGGTTACAAGCCCCAGGCGAATTTATGGATTTTTCCCAAAAAAACCCGCCTTTCATCTAACTTTTCCTACCCCTAATATTTTTTTCTTGACATGGAACCTTCCTATTATTATCTTGTTATAGTAATTAAGCAAATGCTAAAATACTAAAGGTATTCCCATGAAAAAAGTTTATATCGAAGGAAAGCTTTGTATTGGGCCAAACTTTTCCAAAGCCGAGTTTGCGCTCATGAAAAGAAATCTTGCTGAGCAAAAGGGGCTGGCAACTCTCGCCGACCTCCTTGGAACCGCCGGCAATATCCAGCGACTGAAAATCCTCTATCTTTTATATGCCCACAAAGAACTGTGCGTATGCGACCTTGCTGAAGCATTAGAACTGACTGACTCTGCGGCCTCTCAGCATTTACGAAAGCTTAAGGATAGAAACATTGTCAAGACACGCCGTCAGGGACAAACCATTTATTATTCTCTTGTGCCAACCCCATTTATGGTGCGCCTAGAGGAGATGCTCGGTAGAAATGAAACAAAAGAACGATACGCTTTTGTGCTAAACGACGAGGAATAAATCATGCAAAAAATGTCTTTGCCCGCGTTCGGGAGTGTTATGACGGCTATCGTTGCGTCGCTCTGTTGTCTTGGGCCTGTTCTCGTGGCTTTGCTGGGAGTTGGAAGTATCGGAGCCTTTGCCGTATTTGAAAGCTACCGTCCGTATCTCATCGGAGCTACGGGTGTCCTGCTTGGCGCTGCATTCTATATCGTTTACAAAAAGCGTGAAGTACGGTGCGAGGACGGCACCTGTAAAATAGAAGATGCGGGAAAGTGGAACAAGATCGGCGTCTGGAGCGCAACATTCCTCGCCGTTATTGCAATCGCATTCCCATATTTGGGCGTTGCTCCTCCAAGTTCGACCAATGTGACCGTACAAAGCAAGGCGGTCGTCTCCTTGGGTATCGAAGGAATGGACTGTAAGGCGTGTGCCGTCGGTATTGAAGGATCGCTGGCAAGCATTCACGGCGTCCATAAAGCACGCATAAATTTTGAGAAGGGTTCGGGAGTTGTTGAATATGATTCTACGCTTGTTAAGCCGGATGCCCTTATCGGTCGTGTGAAAGAAAATGGGTTTACTGCCACCATTATAGAGCATAAAAAAGGAAATTAACATGAATTCCTGCTGCGCGCTTCCCGTTGAAGTTATTGCCGCTGACCAGCACAAAATTAACGATGACTGTTGCTTGGTCACTGAAAAAACGTCTGCACCCGCAAGAGCCGAGTGCCCAATTTCTAAAACCTCCTCGCGGAAAGTTCAGCGAAAAACTCTTGAGCACTTACTGAAACCTGAGAAAATCGCTGCGATACAAAATGTTCAGTATTATTACTGCACAGCACCTGATTGCAATGTTGTGTATTTTTCAAATGAAAACGTTCCACACTTTACAGTCGAAGATGTCAGTGTAAAGGTGCTTTCCAAAGACAACGGTGACGATGTTAATGTCTGTTATTGTTTCAACTGGACGCGTGGGCGCATTAAAGAGGAAATCGCGCAAACAGGAAAATCATCCGCCTCGCTTCAAATAGCGCGGGAAGTGAAAGCCGGCACTTGTTCCTGCGACATCAAAAACCCGAAAGGCGAGTGCTGTCTCGGTGATGTGAATTCTTTCGTTAAAACGGTGAGCCTGAAGGAAAACGGGTAGGAGAATCAAAAACCTCAAGAACTAAAAAATCCACCGCGGAGAACATAAAGATTTTTGTAGGGGTTTGATTCATCAAACCCGTTTATGCGGTTATTCATTGAGGGGCTTGATAAAATCAAGCCCCTGCAAATAAAAAATCAAAAGAGCGGTTCCATGTATGGAGTCGCTCTTGCTGTTTATTGGGGGCAAAGAAAAGATTTCTGAGATTACTGTAAGCCTCTGTAGAGCGAAATGTCATTTCGCTCTACAAAACAAAACCTTTTGTAGGGGCGTATAGCAATACGCCCCTACGATCGAAATTTCCTTCTACAAACCAAAAGGTGAAGCCCATCTTTCGATGAACTCCACCTTATTATATTTAAACCTCTAAATGACTTTCCCGGCATCTTTAAGGCGTTGGGAATTTACTGCAGGGGCGAGGTGACCTCGCCCCTACCTAAAAACAAAAACTTTTCTACTTCTTCCCCTTCACCTTCATTAATTCTTCGATAAGCTGTTTTTTGTTGGCTCGGGAAATTTCTCTGCCGTAAATCGTAAGCCCTTCTGCTGAGCGCGCTAACGAGCGGAGCTGGTGCACGGTCAGCCCGTCAAGCTCCTTAAAATACTCCTGCTCCTTTGCGCTTAAGCCTTCCGGCATTACGTAGGATTCTTCTGTAGATTCTTCTTCCTCTACTTCTTCTGGTTCGGGACTCGCTTCTTTGCCTAAGAGTTTTTCTGTTTCCGCTCTGCTCCGCGAGCTTTTTGAATAGATAATATTTTCCATTCCTTCAGCGGGACGGGGAATGACGTGCTTGGAAATAAGCTGTCCCACTTTTTGCGCCGCGGCTGCTCCCGCCTCTACTGCTGAACGGACTGCCGCCGTATCACCGACTATTTTCACGGTAATCATCGCCGGGTCGGTGCGCTCTTTTCCTACAAGGACGACGTTGGCGGTTTTCACCATAGCGTCCGCCGCCTCGATGGCGCCAATCAATCCTTTGGTTTCTACTAAGCCGAGAGCGTAATCAATCATGGGTTGATATGGTTTGGCATGGTTTGAAAATCCGCCCGTCCCGTTGTGCGGGACGGGCAGTTCTAAGTTCACTTGGAAAGGGTGAATTACTTTGCGGGCCGCTTTGGGAGAATCATTTCCACGTCGCTGTGCGGGCGCGGGATCACGTGGACCGAGACCAGCTCACCGACACGCTGTGCCGCCGCTGCGCCTGCATCCGTGGCGGCTTTCACTGCTCCGACATCGCCCCGGACCATCACGGTAACATATCCGCCACCGATTTGCTCTTTGCCGATAAGAGTTACTTTGGCGGCTTTGACCATCGCATCCGCCGCTTCAATGGCACCGACAAGCCCTTTGGTTTCCACCATTCCGAGCGCGTCAAGCGAAATATCTGACATGGGTGCTTCTCCTTAAATATATTGAAGAACTATTTGTATCAAGACTGCCGCCAATATAAAGAATGCCCCCCGAAATGTCAACATGTAATTAAGCGTGCTCCCGGTACGGGGGATGCGGATTTCCTGATTTTGCCGTATCTTTGAACCCGTTATAGAGCCATCCGATGAATCGGATGGCTCCCGAATGTGCAAAACCCCTGAGGTTTTGTAAAAACGAAGGCGTCGACTTTAGTCAATGCCAATAAAAAACCGCTTCAACACAGATACTATCTATGACAAAAGACCACACATCCCAATCCACTATTGCCCAAGAGTTGTTCGATTCATACCCTCAGCACAAGCTCTCGGAAATCCAATCGCGGCGATTTACGCAGGCGGATATGTTCCGTTGGATCAAACCGCTTCACGAAAAGCGTGCGTTTGAAATGACTCCGCTTGGTCAATCGGCGGAAGGGCGCCCTCTGTCGCTTCTTAAATTGGGCAATGGGGCAACGAAAGTGCTGATGTGGTCGCAGATGCACGGCGATGAGCCAACCGCTACGATGGCACTCTTGGATATGTTAAATTTTTTCGCCAACGCCCCTGCGCATAGTGTCACAAAAACTATCCGGGAAAATTTGACGCTGTTGATTATTCCCATGCTGAATCCCGATGGCGCGGAACGATTTCAGCGCAGAACTGCGCAACGCGTTGATATGAACCGGGATGCCATCGCATTAGAAACTCCCGAAGCCCGCATCCTCAAGGAAACAAGAAATAAATTTAATCCGCAGTTTGGTTTTAATCTGCACGACCAAGACCCGCGTTATACCGTCGGCGCAACAAAAGAGGTCAGCACGATTGCGCTTCTTGCTCCGGCGTTCAATGAAGAGCGATCCGATAACAACGCTCGGCTTCCCGCAAAAAAAGTCGCTGCAATGTTCGCGTCGGTAATGAATCAATTCATTCCGGGCCACGTATCAAAGTACGATGATACATTCGAGCCGCGCGCATTCGGTGATAATATTCAACGATGGGGCACGAGCACGGTGCTTGTCGAGTCCGGCGGCCGGGGGAACGACCGCGACAAAATGTTCATCAGAAAATTAAACTACGTCGGATTGTTGATGTCCCTCTGCGCAATTGCAACGCGTGAGTACGAAGCAGTGGATGTTAACGCGTACGAGCAACTTCCGTTCAACACAAAAAATTTGTACGATCTCATTCTTCGCGACGCCCGCATCAAAGCAAGTGAGCACGCTCTGTCCGTCAAAGCCGATATCGGCATCAACATTGACGAGCAAGCTGATGCCGCCAATGGCAACGTAACGCTTGTTGGCAAAGTGATGGACATCGGGGATTTGAGCACATACGGCGCATTCGAAGAAATCAATCTCGCAGGCGTTTCGGTCAACGAAAACCTCGTTCGGATTGATGCGATACTTTCTCTGCAAGATATTCACGCGTTATCAAAGAAAAAATAAGGTTTATTCCTGTTTTTTCGGTCCTTGCTTTTCCTTGCTATCAGGGGCGGTTTTTCGTAATTTAGAGTTAACAGCATTCTCTCCAGGCCGATTTCTCAGCCTCTTTGGGGAAATTGGGCGGTCTATGGAATTTTATCGGCGGAACTTGAGCCGATGATTTTATGTTAAGACAACAGACCGCCTTGGTTCCTCAGACTGTGCAATGTTGATTGGGATCTCGCAAAGGGGAAACTTATAGGCAACGCATGATCCCGGTTCTTACAGCGGTCCTTTCCCGCACAACGCGGAAAAAACATAACGAGTTCGAGCAAGAAGCTCTTCCTCATATGGACGTGTTGTACAATTTTGCTTTACGTACAACCGGCAATGAGGATGACGCGCGGGATTTGCTCCAGGAAACGTATCTCAAAGCGTACCGTTTCTGGGAAAAGTACGAAAAAGGAACGAACATCCGGGCATGGCTGTTCCGGATCATGAAAAACTCGTACATCAACCGCTACCGGAAGGAAACAAAAGAACCGGATAAAGTTGATTACGACGAGATCGAGAATTTCTACAACTCCATTCGCGCGGAGTCCACAGACCCAAACGACCTTCAGCAAAAACTGTTCGGCAATTTGCTGGGCGATGAGGTCGCAAAGGCGTTAGAAAGCCTGCCGGAAGATTTTCGGACGGTCGTTATCCTCTCTGATATAGAAGGATTGACATACGAAGAAATTGCGGAGTTCGTTGAGTGCCCTATCGGCACGGTTCGTTCACGGCTCCATCGCGGCAGAAAGCTGCTGCAGGTAACGCTGTATGAGTACGCAAAAAGTCAAGGGATGATTAAAAACGATTAGAAGTTTTTCCATGCACATTGTTAAACTATTGTGTGGAGTCTGGTTTTGAATTGCAGTGAGATACAAAAAAATTTAGGTGATGCAATAGATAAGTTTTTGCCGAAGCATCTCGAGAGGGAATTTCACGCCCACCTCGAAGCATGCCGCAATTGCAGAAATGCCTACGAACTTGAAGTGTTGGCAAAAGCTATCATTCGGAAGAACGTTAAACGAGTTGCAACGCCGCCTTCGATCCACAGCGCGGTAGCGTTTTCTCTCCAAAAGGAATACAACGCTTCCCCCGAGCACAAAAGCGGACTGAAAACTTGGGTTGTGCGTGTCTTCGGAAACCGCCCGTTGCTTCCCACGCTTGCAACGGGTCTTGCTTTGGCGGTCTTTCTGTACTTTTTTGTTCTCCCGGCAAAAGATTCCCGCTCCGAAACCTCACACAGCGCGGCAAACGATATTATGAACCAAACGCTGAATAATTTTTCCTTAGTGCGCTCCGGAGAGCTAAAACCTAAATTCGTATCGTGTTTTCCCGAAGCAGTGCAGGCTTTCTTTGAAAAAAACGGTTTTGAAGTTCCCGTGAAGATGATAAAGCTTGCTGACTGCGATTGGTATGGTGCGAATTATTCGGAATATAGCGGCGTGAAATTAGCGCATATCGTTTATAAAATTGGGGATGAAACCGTATATGTCTGTCAGGTCAGACAAGAAGATGCAATGAGGGGTACGACTCTGCACCTGCCGCCCGCGGCGAAAAAAGAGCTTGCCCGCTCCGGCTGGTACACCGACCCCAGTCACGGAGAAGAGTGCAACATCATTGTATGGATAGAAGATGGAACACTCTGTGCGGCTTCTTCTACAATGAAGAAACAAAAACTGCTTGCCCTGCTGACAACGCCCTAGGCGTTGTTAAGCACTATTCCCAACCTCATTTAAAACCTTTTCTGTAAATCGTTCCATAAACGCACGCGGTAACCCTGCATTCCTAATCAGCCAAGTATTTGCGCGAGATGATGCTTCAGATGTCTTATGTAATCTCGGATTAAAAACTCCAGCGTTACAGGCTCCTTTTCTCCAATAAAACAACGGTTGTGCAGTTTCTCTTCCGGAACAATCGAGAGAAGATGCAACAAGTGCGTATTGTAGGAACCCCAAAGCTGAACAAGGCTTTCCCACGTTTCAGTTTGGTAACCTTGTACCTTCACCCAGGTTTCTTGCTCGTAATCGGGCAACCGCACCTCGTTGCTTAATTGCGCTCTCACAAAACGCTGGTGATTGTTGCTTGCAGAATCAATGAGGTGGCCGAGGATTTCTTTCTTTGACCATTTTCCCGAAGCGGGTTGAGCGCTGCTCTCATTCTCCGAAATAGTAAGAAGTCGTGGTAACGACTCCGCCAATATTTTTTTGAATTCATCGCGAGTTTTTTGCATTGCTCTTCTCCACAGTTTTTTCTTCATCCACGGAATAACTATAAAAAGAAACCACATTCCCGCAAGGATCGCAAACGCTAAGGCGAACATCAGAAGCTCATTTGCAGCAGTCTTTAGAAGAAGGGGTGGCACTCCAAAATTCTCTTCTAAATGTTGTTGAAGGGTTTGTTGCTCTCGGTAAAGTTACCTCAAAAAATAAGTGGAATCAACCGTAGACAATATAGAGTGGAGAATTATTTTAGATTTCAGTTTCCCTTACCTTGCGTTAATTCTGAAATCTAAGAAACTCGGAATAAGTCGCAACATTAAAAAACGCTTCTTGTTAAGCCCTGTGAGCCTGCTTGCTGTTTTTCTACTTTGCAGTCCTCTTGTTCTCCTCCCCGAATTCACTTACCTTGGTTTTATGATAGCGTCATTTCAGCTCTTCGGCGTTGTCCATCTCCTCATCCTTACAGCTATCCCCTTGATAGCAGGAGCGCTTGTATGGCTTGCACGGCATAATGAAAAGACGACGCTTCAGATTCGGTTAAGTTTAGGAATTCTGATTGCCCTCAATGAATTGATTTGGTATGGCTATGTCCTTCGACAGGGCTGGGTCTCGTTTCCGTACGGGTTGCCGCTCAACCTTTGCGATGTCGCCTTGTGGCTTACGGTGGTAGCAGCGTTAACGTTGAAGCCTGCAATTTTTGAGCTTGCATATTTTTGGGGTCTTGCCGGGTCGGGTATGGCGATTCTCACCCCCGACCTCGGTGCTTCGCTCCCTTCGTACCCCGCCATTCAATTTTTCACCGCTCACAGCGGAGTAATAATTGCGGTGTTGTACATAACGTGGAGAAGGTTGGCGAAACCGAGAACCGGCTCTTGGCTGCGAGCGTTTGCTTTCCTGAATTTTTACGCCGCAGTAATTGCCGTATTTAATGCTGTCTTCAAAACCAATTACTTCTATCTCTGCGAAAAACCGGCAAGCGCATCTTTGCTGGATTATATGGGACCGTGGCCTGTGTATGTCATCATTGGAGAAGTTCTTGCGCTCGGAATTTTTGTGCTGTTGTATCTTCCCTTTCGGAAAGCGACCCCACAACACGAACCAAAATAAAAAAGGGCGCACATCGCTGAACGCCCTTGTTAATATATCAACCTTCCGAAGGTGAAACTTGTCCGCCTTTGGCGGAAATGCCGCTGTACGGCATCCCGTACATCGGGACCTTCGGAAGGTTAGCATTTGATACTTATTACCGCTTACTGCCCGCTAAGCTGTCTGTACTTCTCCTTATATTTCTCATACAAATGCTTGTGCTTATCACGCAGGTCAATTTTCTTGCCCTGAATAAACTCTTGCTCCACGTTGGTTGCAATCTCTAACGGGTCGCCGTTTGTTATAATCAGCGTCGCATCCTTGCCGACTTCCAGCGAGCCGACTTTATCCGCAATGCCGAGTATTTGAGCGGGATACAACGTAACGGATTTCAGCGCTTCGTCCTTCGGTAAACCGTACGCGGCGGCGTTAGCAGCATGATGTGGAACATTACGCGAGTTTGAGCCGCCCCCATCCCCTGTTATACAGAACCGAACGCCCGCGTCGAATAATTTCTTGGGAAGTGAAAAAATTACGTCGTACTCTTCCCAGCGCCGTCCCGCGTTTTGAACGTCCGTAATAATCACGGGGATGTTTTTTGTCTTGAGCTGATCGGCAACTCTTATTGACTCCCTGCCTCCGGCGATAACAAGCTTTACACCTTCTTGCTCAGCCCAGGTGATCGCCGCCTGGATTTGGCTTAATTCGTTCGCGTTCACCACAACGGGAGTCTTACCCTGCAACACGGGAATCATTGCCTCCCAGCGCGGATCGGTGTCGTGGTTGGGAACACCCTTTTGTCCTTTGGCTTGCTTCGCGACCATATAGGCGCGTGCGCTCGCAAAGGCATCCCGCAGTGCCTTTAATTGCGTATCGCGTTGTTTCTGCCAATCTTCTTTGGTCTGTTGGAAAAACGGCGACGGCGCATAGACCATGCTTGGCCAGTTGACGATCAAACCGATTCCGCCTTTCAACGTCAGGTCTTCCCATGTCCAACCGTCCATCATTATTGCCGCAGAGAGGCCGGAAATAAGTCCACCGCTTGGCCTGACACCAACGACGGTAATTCCACCTGAGCGTGCAACGGGGATGTGCTCGGTTTCCGGGTTAATGGAAACTTCTGCGCGTACATTCGGATTGATTTGACCTACTTCCGCAACGTCAACGGTTCCCGGCGCACCGAGACCAATTTCAACTAATCCAAGAGAGTTATATGCGTCAATCAGCCCCGGGTACACATGTTTACCGCGAAGATTAATTTGTTCGGCATTCGCAGGAATGGAAACATTTGTTCCTACCGCGGTGATTTTTCCCTTATCGAAAACGATCGTTCCGTTTTCAATAATGGAGCCGCTTACCGTATGAATAGTTGCTTCAATAAGAGCGATCGGCTTTATTTGTTTCGGCGCCGGATTGGGATCGGAGGCTAAGACTACATTCCATACCAGCACACTTACGAGAACGAGAACCATATTAGTTCGTTTCATGTTCGACTCCTTCCATGCACGTATGCAATACTGTTTCATTGGGACGGCGACCTCTTCCGGGCATTCCTGCCGGTGGAGTGGACGTAGGTTTCTTGCTGGTCATCGCCTTTTGAATTAACGTTGCCCGTTCCTTCTGAATCTCCGCTCGCATGTGTGCATCTTCTTGCAGGTCAAAATATTTTCTGCCGTCAACCCACGTCTGCTCGCACTTGGAATAACCCGAAAGCGGGTTGCCGCTCCAGAGAACAAAGTCCGCATCCTTGCCGACTTCCAGTGAGCCGACCTTGTCGTCAATTTTCAATTGCTTCGCGGGGTTGATAGTGATAAATTTCAGCGCTTCTTCCTCGGAAAGACCAAACTTGACCGCCTTGGAGGCTTCCCAGTTCAGGCGTGATGCAAGCTGAGCATTGTCGGAATTATAAGAGACAAGAACGCCCTGGCTGTGCATCAACGGACCGTTGCCGATAATGGCATCATACGCTTCTAACTTAAATCCCCACCAATCGCTGAACGATGATGCGCCCGCTCCGTGTTTCGCGATGGCATCGGCGACTTTATAGCCTTCGAGAACGTGTTGGAATGACGTAATCTTAATCCCAAAATCTTCCGCAACGCGGATGAGCATGAGAATTTCATCTTGTCGGTAGCAGTGCGCGTGTATCAACCTCTTGCCGTGAAGCATTTCCACTATGGCATCAAGCTCTAAATCCCGCCGGGGTGGAATTTGTGTTTTGTCTTTCTCCCACTCTTTCCATTCTCGCTCGTATTCAAGCCCGGCTTGAAATCGGTCGCGAATAATTTGCTCCACGCCCATGCGGGTTTGCGGGTAGCGCGTTGATGGTTGACCGCCGGGCCGGAAGTGGCTTTGCTTGACGTTTTCACCGAGCGCAAACTTTACGCCCGGAGGCGCGCCGGCAAGCAACATCTCGTCAGCGAGAACGCCCCAACGCCACTTTACAACGGCATTCTGTCCGCCAATGGGGTTTGCGGAGCCGTGCAAAATATTTGCCATCGTTGTTCCGCCTGCAAGCTGGCGATAAATCCAAATGTCGTTCGGGTCTATCACATCTTCGATGCGAACCTCGGGTGTAATCGCCTGCCCACCTTCGTTCACAGAACCGGAAACTGCCGTATGCGAGTGCGCATCAATGAGGCCGGGAGTAATATGCTTGCCGGAGGCATCTACTATAACAGCGCCCTGCGGGGCGGTAAGATTTTTACCAACTTGAATGATTTTCCCTTTTGTAATCAACAAATCTGCGCCTTCGAGCTTGCCTTGTTTCCCTTGAGTCCAGATCGTCGCGTTTTTCACAAGAATATTTTGCGGCTGATCGGGTTGTTGTGCGCGACCGTACTCACCGGAAGGATACACATCCGGGAATGACGCCATTTCGGGCTTCTTCGGCTTCGACGTGTCCGCTTCGGCTTTTGCAGGTTCTTTACGGGTCGCTTTCCATGAAAGCGAAGTGCCGTTGGGCAACTCACCAATGCCGTACATTTCTTTTTCACCAACCGTGCCGGATAAACGGATTGTGCCGGGTGTCCCAATCGAATCACCGCTCAGTGTCATGCTGATTCGTCCCGCTGAATACGTTACCGTAGCAAGCTTCAATTCTTTTCCTTGAAAAGTTATAGAGCCTGTTGGCTTTTCATCTTCTCCTTTAAGCGTGAACGTTGCGGGCACACTTCGCATGCCGCTGCTGAGGAACTCCCACACACCGCGGGAATCGGTAACCGGAGGCGTTTTTACTTCGTATTGCTTTCCGTCAACCCATACTTCTCGAATTTTCGTCTTCTCGCCAAAGAGGTCACCGTCCGTAACAACGATGTTGGCAACTTTGCCGGCTTCCAATGTGCCATACTGTTTATCCACGCCAAGCCATTTTGCGGGAATGGACGTTACCGCTGCCAGCGCCGCATCAGCATTCAAGCCGCGCTCGATAGCTTTGCGCACTTGAGCGAGAAATGTTCCCACGTCTTTGAGCTTCGCTGAGGTTAATGTAAATGGAACACCGGCTTTTTCCAGCCGTCCCGGATTGCCCGGCGCGGCATCCCAATGCTGTAGCTCTTCAAGCGTTAGGTTCATCGTCTCTTCGGGAGAATCAACCAACGGGGTCTCCGGAAAATTCAGCGGAAGAATAATCGGAACTTTTGTCGCTTTAATCGCATCCAATCGCCGATACTCATTACCGCTTCCTCGAATCCATAAGTTTAACGAAAACTCCTTGCCGATTTTTGCTGCGCGGAGAAAATTCAACTCATCCGAAGCATCAATAACGACGGATTGTTTTTCTTGAAGAGCCTGAACCAATGCAGCAAGTGCAGCGTTTGTCTCGGGACGTTTTTGCCCTGCGGATTTCTTCGCATATGCGTCTTGCGCTTTGCGATACCAATCCGCATCAAGAAATGTTTGGCGGATAAGCGCAATCGTTCCCATGAGGGAGTTCGGATAACCGCTTAAAAAATTTCCCGTTTGCTCTAAACTGATAAATTGACCAGCCTTTGGCTTCACAATTAAATCGGTTGCAGAGCCGTCACCAAGCGTTACTAAGGCGCTTGACCCGCGGAAGATGCCGCGCTGTGGCGTGGCAACAGCGAGAGCAAACCCTTGAGAGCGAAGTTTTTCCGCCGCCTTAGGATCCGCAACGAATTCCTCTGCGGCTTGTACTTCGGCGAACACTTTTGCGTTCCAATGTGCCGCTCCCTTGGGCTTCTCCGGCTGGGATGGAGCAGAGGCAAATGAAAACGGCGAGCCGCCTTGAGGCGCCGGCGGCTTCGGCATGCCTATATCGGATGAAAGATCGATCAATCCTGCGTAAAGCGTCAGACCTTTCGTATCCCACACACGTGCGTCAGCAGGCGGAGTAACCTTGTCTCCCACTGCTTCAATGACGCCGTTGCGCACAACGAGCGTTCCGCCGACAATTACTTTGCCGGGCGCGACTACTATGCGCGCGTTCGTAAACGCATGAACTGCGGGAGTGTTATCCCTTAAGCCGACTGTCGGGGCTGTTTGCGCAAACACAAACGCAACCCCCGTTGTGAGTACAAGGAAAAGAGTACACCAGCGTACAATTATAACGGGCATAAATCCTCCAAACAAGTGGATGAGTTAATGAATGAAGTGATGAATTGTATTATCTGTTTTTTACGGGAATGACAAGTTTCAAACCAGACCAGACTTCGTCAACGGCGCATACTTTCACGTCAACTAAACCGTTTTCAATGCAATTTCTCGTATGACATTTTCTGTAATATCGCACGGAATCTTCGATGCTTTCTTGGGCCAGGAAATCCAGATCATGCCGTTCGGCTCAATCTCGTTCCGCAAGCTTACAATGTCTCGTTGCAATGTTTTAGTTTCTTTGGTAAAGTAATGAATAAAATCTTTTTTCGTTTTCGCGTTGTTGATGTGCTTAATGGTAAGCGGCAGGTCGGAGAAGAGGTCAAAATAATGGCCGGGCTGATTAACGAGCTTAATTTTGGAGTGTTCTTTGATGCCTAATTTTTTGGCGAGGGGCGTCCTTGAATAACCAAATGTTTTCATGCTATTTTTTGTCTGTCTGCCGATGTTGAACCGGAAAGTAATCCCTCGTGGTGGAATAACGCAAAGGAATTCAACGTCAATACGTTAATAAACGAAACAATGGTGGAAAAGTTTCTGCAAGAAGAGGCTCTTACGCGCGTTTATAGACCAACACCTGCCATGCCATGGTGGAGTTTTCGTAGATAAGATTGAATCCTTGGGCTGCAATGTTTGAGCGCATTTGTTGCCAGTCGTGCCAGAAGGGGATAAATTTCCAGCGGAACAGCTTTCCCAGACTAATTTGCAATTTAAAGAACGCTTCCATCATAAAATTCTCTTTGGGGTGAGAAAGCGCGTAAATTGTTTTCGTTTTAGCTGTGGATGTTTGTACTAACGAATCGAGGTCTTCGTAACAACAAACGACCTTATCGAGCATTGTGATATCGCTTTCATGAAGAGAATCTGCAAGCTGGACAAAATCTCCCAAGACGTATTGGGTCTTCTCCTGCACGCCAAGCTCCGACGAGAATTTTTTCGCCTGGTCAATCATTCCCTCGGAAATATCAA
Organism: Ignavibacteriales bacterium; assembly: GCA_016194505.1. Classification (GTDB taxonomy): domain Bacteria; phylum Bacteroidota; class Ignavibacteria; order UBA10030; family UBA10030; genus JACQBK01. The sequence continues at coordinate 37,820 of JACQBK010000019.1, forward strand.
TTCCCACGGATTGCGCCGCACCTTCTTTCAGCAACGTGAGATGCAGTGAGCCGACACCGCAACCGATGTCTATGATGTTCTTCCCCTGAATAGACTCGCGTTTAACCCCTTCGAGCAAATAGCGTTGAACCTTCTCAAGCCCCTTTTTGCGAAACTGTTTCGCATAGCGTTTTGAAAATCGCGAAAAAAAAGCGTTGGTGCCACGAGTGGAAGCGTTAGATTCACAACAGCATGCCATAGATTTCTCTTAAACTTTATTAGAAGCTATCTCAAAAACAATAAACTGAAAACACTTTAACGGGTTAAAACCCAATATTTGTATTTGCCATTTGTACCACGTCCTGAAGGACGTGGTTATAACCCCGACCTTTGCCGTTTTTCGGCATCCCGTACAACGGGACAGGTCGGGGAACCCCTACAAATAGTAAGGGCTTTTCCGCCGAAGGCGCCTGCCTGCTGCAGGCAGGGATGCGCCTTTGGCGCAAGCCCTGAGTGCGTGGCATCGAGGGTTTTTGAGATAGCTCCTATGTTGAATATATCAAAAAAGGTCAAAAACTCAAACAAAATCGTGGCAGAAAGGATTTTTTCCCGCGGTAAGCTGACCGTCGCTTCTTAGGCGATGGTCAACTGCCTGAGAGAATGAGTCGACAAAACCCTATGTATAAACAATGCATCCCCGTTGCTCAAGCATTCCAAGCCATGATGGATGCGTAGATAGCTGGTTCCATCTGATATCCAATTTCTCCAGTTTTTCTAGGGTTGCCAGACTTGCGGGAAGAGAGGTCAATTGATTTGCCCGAAGATCTAAAAATCTGAGGTTCTTCAAATTTGCGATTGTATCCAGAAGTGAAGTCAAGTTATTGAATCTCACATTGAGTTCGGTAAGTTGAGTTAGACTTCCGATAGATTCAGGAAGCGAAACAATCTGATTATTTTGTAAATCGAGTTTGGAAAGTCTTGTTAAACTGCCTATAGTCGTCGGCAGAGCGGTAAGCTTATTGTTCATTAGATATAGTTCTCTTAGATTACTCAACCGGCTCAACGATGTTGGGAGCTTTGTCAGAAGATTATTATAAAGCCGCAGTTCAACAAGACTATCAAGCTCTCCAATCCATTCAGGTAATGAAGTGAGCTGATTGTCCGTAACATTCAAATAAAGAAGTTTTTTCAAGCGTCGAAAAGATGAGGGCAAATCCGTCAACCGATTGTTGCTCAGATAAAGAAATATAAGGTTAAGAAGTCCGCCAAAAGACTGGGGAAGAAGTGTAAGCTCGTTATGACCTAAATCCAGCATCTGAAGATTGATCAATTTCCCGATTTCTTCAGAAATAGAAGAAAAATGATTCTCGGCCAAATTTAACGTCGCAAGGTTTGTGAAACGCCAAACCGAATCGGGCAGGACCGCTAATTCATTATTGTAGAGACTCAGAACCTTTAGACCGGTAAGGTTACTAATATTAACGGGAAGTGCTTTCAACTGACACCCGTCCAAATTAATATTTTCAAGCTTATCTAAGTTGCCCATCGAATCAAACTGGGAAAGTAATTGCTCGCCTCTTAATGGGCTGGTGTGCTGATGGTTCATCGTGCTCTGAATAATTTGTTGGGTGGCTAACAGACTGCGTGTTACCGTGG
>JACQBK010000032.1 GCA_016194505.1 Ignavibacteriales bacterium
AATGACAACCCCTGGGAAGCAACGACGTTGGAGTGGGCAACACCAACGCCTCCGCCACATGGAAATTTCCTGAAAGAGCCTGTGGTCTACCGAGGTCCATACGAATACAGCGTTCCCGGACACAAAACCGATTATATTCCACAACACGAATCATAAGGTATAACGAGCTATGCAAATTCCTCATACCGTAGAATTACGACCCGATACCGGTTTGTTTAATGCCAAACTTGGCATTTGGCTTTTTTTAGCTTCGGAAGTAATGCTGTTTGGAGCATTATTTTCCTCGCTCGTGTTGTTACGCGTCGGCTCGGAGCACTGGCCCCACGGCTGGGAGATACTCAATGTTCCCCTTGCGACTCTTAATACGGCTGTTCTGATTACATCGAGCGTTACGATGGTTATGTCGTGGGCATCGCTCAAAATGCATGAGTTCGGTAAGTATAAGATGTATATGGGCGCAACTATTTTGCTCGCATTTGTGTTTTTAATTGTGAAAGCGTTTGAGTACGGTCATAAATTTGAGCTCGGGCATTTTCCCAGCACGGATAATTTCTACGCAACATATTTTACAATGACGGGTCTGCATGGATTGCACGTTATCGGGGGCATAATCGTCAATGCTTATTTCTGGGGACCAGGAAGTAAAATGTGGAAAACGGACCCCGAGCGCTTTACGAATCGAATTGAGATTGCCGGACTCTATTGGCATTTCGTTGATCTTGTTTGGATATTTTTATTTCCTATCCTTTATCTCTTGTAGGAGAAACTCTATGGCAGACGCCGCACATTCCGAAGATATTAAAAAACACGTTCGCACTTATGTAATGGTATTTGTCTCTTTAATGGCGCTTACGATGGTGACAGTTGCCGTTTCGTATTTGCATCTTTCCATCGGCCCGGCAATTACGGTTGCGCTTATTATTGCCACGATTAAAGGGTCGTTGGTGGCAAGTTACTTTATGCACCTCATCTCAGAGAAAAAATTAATTTTCTTTGTCCTCATTCTCACAGTCGTCTTTTTCATCGCGCTCATGACGTTACCTATAGGTCACATGAGCGATAACCTGACACACTAATTATGTCACTTAAAGCATTCCACATATTCTTTATTACTGTCTCAACGCTCTGCACATTTGGTTTTGCCGCATGGCTTCTTCTGAACGACACGGCTTCATTGAGCTTATTAAATATCCTCGAGGCGATTGCCGCCTTTGCCTGTGGCGTTGCGCTGATATTGTACGGCATTCGGTTCTTGAGGAAATTCAAACACCTCAGTTACATGTAAGGAGTGTAGCGGTATGAAATCTTTTTCTTTCATGCAATCGGCGGTACTTTTGTTGTTTTTAGTGCTAATATTCTCTGCGATTGCTTCGGCATGTCCGGTTTGTTATGGTGAGACGGAATCCAAGATGGCTGATGGAGTCAATGCAGCTATCATGGTGTTGTTGGGAATTACCGGAGGAGTCTTAACGTTATTCACGTCGCTGTTCCTGCGTTTTCGTAAACGAATTAAAATGACACTTAGCGGTAGCGTTGATTACCCCAGTTCGAATTAAGTAAGGAGATTGTCCATCAATGCATGATATTTTAGGATTACCCTTAGTTGCTTCTGCCCACGGAGGTGAAATTGATCAAATGATCATCATCATCCATTGGATGATGTTTATTTTGTTTGCAGGGTGGGGAAGTTTCTTCCTTTATACTCTTATTCGGTTTAGAAAATCAAGAAGCCAAAAAGCTGATCCGGTAGGAGTGAGGGGGCATTTCTCCTCATACATCGAAGGCGCGGTTGCGCTCTTTGAAGTTATCCTTCTTGTCGGCTTTGCATATCCCTTGTGGTCGAAACGCGTCAATGCTCTTCCGCCCGAAAAGGATGCAACGGTTGTTCGCGTCGTTGCCGAGCAGTTTGCATGGAATGTGCACTATCCCGGCAATGATGGAATTTTCGGAAGAACGGATCTTAAATTAGTCACGTCAGATAATCCCCTTGGACTTGACCGCTCGGATCCGAATGCTAAGGATGACATCACCACAATCAATCAACTAAATTTACCCGTCGGCAAGCCTGTCATTGTGCGGTTATCAAGTAAGGATGTCATACATAGCTTTGGCATTCCGCTGCTGAGAGTGAAGCAGGACGCCATCCCAGGCGAAGTAATCCGCCTCTGGTTTGAACCAACAATGACCAACGAGCAAGTCCTTCAGGCTTCCACAAAGCGTCACCATGTTACCCTTACTGATACGGGAAACACTGAATTACAAGCTCTCGTTGCAATGGATGAGTACAAGGGGAAGGATGGCAATCCCATTCTCACTAAAATGCAGGGAATTACACCCGAGGTGATTCCCCAGCTTGTTTCAGCAGGTATTACGGAAATTGCCGTTGCTCCGCCGACCCCAATGGAAATTGCTTGTGCGCAATTATGCGGCTTGGGACATTATCGAATGCGCGGGTTTGTAAAAATTCAAACGCCGGAAGAGTATAAGGCTTGGCTTGCGGAAGAAACTGCCTCGCTTATGCAAGAACAGCAACAGCAAGCTGCAGATTCAACTGCAAGAACGCAACAGTAACTTCGTATTGTAGGCGCAAATAGATGCCTTCTTTTATGAAAGGCATGAGTATTTTTTATGAACGATATAAAGTCTTATAACAAACCGCTTCACTATTTTGCCTTTTTTACGGCATGCTGTACATTTTGTCTCATCATCGCGGGCGGGTTAGTAACGAGTACAGGATCAGGACTTGCAGTACCTGATTGGCCCCTCTCATACGGGCAAGTAATGCCTCCAATGGTTGGCGGGATTTTTTACGAGCATGGACACCGGATGATTGCAACGGTTGTCGGATTTTTAACGACCATTCTTGCAATTTGGCTTTGGAGAAAAGAAGAGCGTAAGTGGATGCGAGTTCTTGGCATCGTCGCATTATGTGCTGTTATCGCACAGGGGCTGTTGGGCGGCTTAACGGTTATTTTCCTTTTACCGACGGCAGTTTCGGTAAGTCACGCCACGCTTGCACAGACTTTCTTTAGCATCGTGGCATCAATTGCACTTTTTACTTCAAAGTGGTGGAGATCGGAACAGCCATTGCTTCTTGAAGAGGGAAATAAAGCATCAATCGTTAAGTTGACTGTTTTAACAACGTTGGCTGTTTACGTTCAACTCATTCTTGGTGCTTTGATGCGGCACACGCATTCCGGATTAGTTGTTCCGGATTTTCCGCTCGCGTACGGACAATTGTTCCCGTCACTTTCACCTGAATCCCTACAATCATACAATTCCCAGCTCATTTACAGCGATATTCGCCTTGCGGCAGATGGTGATATTACCAGCGGTCAGATTTTTATTCACATGCTCCATCGAGGCTGGGCATTTGTTGTCCTTACTATGGTGTTATGGACTTCATTCCGTTTACGGAAATCGTCCCAAACATCAAAGCGACTTTCCCGTTTTTCATTGTTGTTGATATCCCTTGTTGTTGTGCAGGTAACATTAGGAGCGTTGACCGTTCTTTCTCGAAAAGAGGTTGATGTTACAACTGCACACGTAGCCACCGGAGCATTATTGCTCGTTGTCTGTGTTGTCATGACTCTCCACGTTATTAAATTAACGGATGTGAAAGTCCGTTCCGTCTTCCCAATCTTTGCGAGGAAAGCAATTGTATGAGTAGTGATGTCGAGATATTGACTCAAGATATGGTGCGCTCACGAGCACGCGTTTGGGATTTTGTCGAGCTGATGAAGCCCGAACTAACCGGTCTTTCTGTTTTGACTGCTTTGTGCGGGTTTTATCTTGCAAGTAATGGTCCGCTAGATCTTTTAATATTTGGTTTTACAGCTCTCGGCACCATCATGGTTGGCGGTGGGGCAGGGGCGCTCAATCAATACATAGAACGCGATTACGATGCCCTTATGAAGCGCACGGAACGACGTCCATTGCCTGCGGGAAGGCTAAATCCTACGGTGGTGCTGTGGTTTGGCACTGTTCTCTCAATTACCGGAATTCTTCTTCTGACAATTGCCGTAAATGTTCTTACTGGATTTTTAGGCGCACTCACATTTGTTTCTTATATTTTTATCTATACGCCCCTTAAACGAGTGACACCGCTGGCAACATTAGTGGGTGGCATTCCCGGCGCCTTACCGCCGATGATGGGGTGGACTGCCGCCGGGACACAAATTACTTCCGGTGCATGGTTATTGTTTGCAATCCTGTTCTTTTGGCAAATGCCGCACTTTTTATCGCTTGCGTGGATGTATCGTAAAGATTACGCGCGCGCAAATTATAAGATGCTCAGCGTTACAGATGAAAATGGTAGACGAACAAGCGTGCAAAGTCTTCTTTTCTGTACAGCCCTTATACCTACCGGTATTGCGATGACACTCCTTGGAGTCACAGGTATTACTTTTCTCTGGAGTTCTATCACGCTCGGAATAGGCTTTGTTGCTTATACACTTCTGTTTGTTAAGTATGCCGGTCAGAATCTCGAACTAAAGCGTATTCAAGCGAACCTCTACTCACGAAAAGTCTTCTTTGCTTCTCTTATTTACCTTCCCGCCTTGATGATCATAATGATCATTGACAAGGTGTAATCTATTTCTGTAAATGCCTACAGTTACACATTCCAAACGCCAAATTCACTCATGCTCCCAGAAAGCCAGAAATAGCTCTGTGTTGAGCTAAAGCCACAACTCGATTGACAGAAGAGACCTTTGGACTTTGACCTGATGAATTGGAAAGGAAGTGAAATACTTCTGAAGCTACTATTAAGTTCCCGCGTAACACCTATAATTGTCTCGCATTCGGTTCTATAATCTATTATATTCCAATAGATTATCTAAACAATCTAAACTGTAATTAGAAGCTCAGTAGGAGTTAAAAAACGGTGTTCTCAGTCGAAAACTTACCGGTGCTTAATTCGATCCTTAACGCAACAAGCGCGATTCTTGTATTAGTTGGCTACAGGTTTATCAAGATAGGCAGGAGGGAAGTCCATCGGGCGTGTATGATCGGAGCATGTTGTGTCTCGTCGCTATTCCTCATATCATATCTTACGTATCATTATTATCATGGCTCAGAGAGATTTCAAGGTCAAGGATGGAGTAGGATTATCTATTTTGCCATTCTCATAAGCCACACAATACTTGCCGCTGGGGTGGTACCGCTTGTAATTACAACAATGGTGAGGGGGCTAAAGGGAAACTATGTCGAGCACAAAAAAATAGCCAAATGGACATTCCCAATTTGGCTTTACGTTTCTAGTACAGGTGTGATAATCTATTTTATGCTGTATCAAATATTTAGAATACAGTAAGTCACTATAATTCTAGTCCTTGATGGAGACGAGTATATTCTTCATAAGTTCTGTAAAACTCATCTTCACCCTGTTCGCAGTCTCCATCACCTCTTGATGCGAGAGCTTTTCACCAGTCATTCCAGCCGCCATATTTGAGATAAGCGAGATTCCGGCTATCCTCATACCCAACTGCTGTGCAAGTACAATCTCAGGCACGGTTGACATACCGGTCGCATCCGCCCCAATTCGCCTCAACATCTCTATCTCAGCTAAAGTCTCATAAGTCGGTCCTGTAAGCCAACAATAGGTACCTTCCTTAAGGGAGATTTTTATGGCTTTTGCCGCATCCCTGATGTTCTGTTGTAATCTCTTATCGAATGCGCTTGAGCCACCTCGCTCACGACGGTATTCTGCATCAGCTCCAGCAGAATTTTTGCTATTTGAAATTTTCAAAAACGTGAGGCTGATGTAATCTCTTATCAACATTAAATTGCCCGCGTTGAATGTATGGTTAATTCCCCCAGCAGCATTTGTTACGATCATGCAGCGTGCTCCCAATCCGTGAGCAATATGAATGGGGAAGAGGGCAGAATTTAAATCCCCGCTTTCATAATAATGCACACGACCTTTGAACACGACTAGCGGAAGAGATGTTTCGTTGTTGAGGGTGACATGCCCAAAGACAAGTTTCCCCTCATGGCCTTGTACGGTTGAGTGGGGGTAGTGCGGAATTTCAGAGGTAAGAACTGTTTGCGGCTGTGAAAGCGTTTCAGCAAAATCACCAAGACCTGAACCAAGGACTAAAGCAATTGCAGGCTTAATCGTTATTTTTGAATAAATAAACGATAACGCTTGATCTAATTCGATAGCCATTTCTATGCTTCGGTTAGCCTCCAATGAGGATGCCGGCGATAGTGGCAGTCATTAAAGTAGCGAGAGTTCCACCAAGCACTGCCCGAAGCCCGAGTGCCGCAATATCTTTTTTGCGGGATGGAGCCATTGGCGCTATGCCGCCAATCTGAATTGCAATAGAAGAAAAATTAGCGAACCCGCATAAAGCATACGTTGACATGAGGATTCCTTTTTCGCTCATAACATTGCTTTTCAGGAGAGCGGCAAGATCCAAATAGGCAACAAATTCATTCAGCACGACTTTTGTGCCGATGAGACTGCCAAAATTTAATGTATCAGCCCAAGGAACACCAATGCCAAAGGCTAAAAACCGAAGGGGCAGACCTAATATCAATTGCATCGAAAGCGGTTGTCCAAAATTTGTCTGAAGGATTGCATTGACGCCGAGCATATTGCCAAGCCCATTGAGCAAATAATTAAACATCGCAATCAAAGCGATGAATGCTAATAACATAGCCGCAACGTTTAATGCTAATTGGAGACCATCACTGGCACCGGTTGCGGCGGCTTCAATGACATTGGAAGCATTTTTTTCGACCTTCAGTTTGACAGTACCTTTTGTTTCCGGGTCGCCTGTTTCCGGATATATTATTTTTGAAATGGCGAGAGACGCGGGAGCAGCCATCGTGCTTGCCGCAAGAAGTTGCACCGCAAACTTAAGTTGAGCCTCCGCCAAGCTGATGTTGTGAGCATTGGCGAATGCTTGACCAAGCATTTGGATGTAACCTGCCATCACGCCTCCGGCAATGGTCGCCATGCCGCCTACCATAATTGTGAGAATTTCAGAATTCGTCATCTTTTCGATATAGGGGCGGATAAGCAACGGCGCTTCCGTTTGCCCGACAAAAATGTTGGCTGTATTGGAAAGGGATTCCGCGCCGCTTGTTCCCATGATTTTCGCCATAACGTACGCCATGCCTTTGACGACAAGCTGTAAAATTCCCAAATAATACAGCACCGAGGTGAGCGAAGAAACGAATATGATTGTCGGGAGGACTTGAAACGCAAAAAAGAATCCTAAACTATCGGGACCGGAATTAATCGAGAGTTTGCCGAAAACGAATTCCGCCCCTTGCATAGTAAAGCCAAGCAAGCTCACTACTGCGCTCCCCAACCCGTCAATGGCATCTTTTAACCAACCGAGCGGGAAGAACCATCCACGGAGCGTTTCACTATGAATAATGAAGATAGCAAAGACAAGCTGAATCGCAAACCCGCTGGCAACTAATCGCCAGTTGACTCTTTTCTTGTTATTCGAAAAAAGAAATGCAATGCCAATCAGCAATGCCACACCGAAAATTCCACGAAGTGCTGAAACGAGATTCATAGATGATCCTTGAGGTGAGTGGGGAAGGTTCTCTCAATTGGTTATTCGTTCGGTACTTGATGACAACGCCGACAGCGTGCTTCGTACACATCCTTTGCACCGACCACGACACGATCTTGTTGCTGGGTTTTGCGTTGTGTTCTGTCGGCAGGGTTTCCGCACACCACGCAGATTGCCAGAGTTTTTGTAATGTATTCTGCTACCGCTAAAAGCTGGGGCATCGGTTCAAACGGCTTGCCGCGATAATCTTGGTCAAGGCCTGCAACGATGACTCGTTTACCCTGCGTTGCGAGTTTTTCGCATACGTCAACGAGATTAAGCTTAAAAAATTGTCCTTCATCAATGCCGACGACCTGGGCATCTTTCGCAAGCTCTAGTATCTCTGAAGCATCGTCAACTACCTGCGAGACAAGTGATTGTTCGCTGTGCGAGACGATATGCTCGGCGCTGTAGCGATTATCAATACGCGGCTTAAAGATGGTAACTTTTTGCTTTGCTATTTCTGCGCGGCGCATCCGGCGGATAAGCTCTTCCGTCTTACCGCTGAACATACAGCCGCAGACAACTTCGATCCAACCGATGTTGCGAGGAACGTTATGAAGCGCTGATGTATCCATTACGATTTTCTTTTCTTTCGTGTGCGAAGTAAATTTTTTTTGCCAAATGCGTAGGGAAGAAGCTTGGCAAGTTTTACAACTTTGCCGGCTCCTTTTCCGTTTACCATGATGAAATCAATATTACCGGCGAGGTCCATCAATACTTGGCGGCATGCGCCGCAAGGAGGGATATACTGCGGGTCATCAGACACGACGGCAATGGCTTTGAACTTTTTTTCTCCCTCAGAAACAGCTTTAAAAATAGCAGTGCGCTCGGCGCATAGTGTAAGCGCATACGTGCTGATTTCAATGTTACATCCGGAATAAATTTGACCGCTTGAAGTGAGTAGTGCCGCACCCACTCTGAACTTCGAGTAGGGTGCATATGCGCGCCGTTTGGCACTTTGTGCTACTTTGATAAGTTCTTCGTATTGAACCCGCATTGGGTGGGTGGCAATCCTTTTAACTTACAATGCTTGAACAAGCTTTATGGTGCGGAAAATATAGATAAGTTTGAAGTGAAATGCAATCCTAAACTCCTTTTGAAAAGGTCGGTTGTCGTTGAGGACACAGGGAAAACAATTGTTTGAATGTATTATAATGATTATGCTTTGATGGAAGAAAGAAATGGCGCTATCAATTTGTTCATTTGGTTAAACTCGATAAGAAACGCATCATGCCCATGAATAGAGTCTATTTCCACATAACGGGCTTGGGGAATGAGCGAGGCTATTTCTTGCTGTTCACTCACCGGATAAAGAACGTCGGAGTTAATACCCACGCACAACGCTTTTGCTTTAATCGAGCCTAGTACATCCTTCAGCGTGCCGCGGTTGTTCGTTACATCTTGGGTATCCATCGCTCGTGTGATGTATATATATGTGTTAGCGTCAAACCGTTCTACTAATTTTTTCCCTTGATAGCGAAGAAAGCCTTCGATTTGAAATAACCCATCCTTCTTTTCAAAAAGATCATTAAATTCCATCGTTTGTACATTACGCTCAAATTTTTCACCAAACGAAGGCGCGCTTCTATAAGAAATCATTGCAATTATCCGCGCGAGCGCAAGACCCTGAGCAGGTTGCTCGATATAATAACCATTCTGCCATTGTGGATCATTCATAATTGCCAACCGCGCCGCTTC
>JACQBK010000033.1 GCA_016194505.1 Ignavibacteriales bacterium
GGAGCCTGCTCGGTTACCGCAGAAGGCTCTCTGAACAGCATCTCCCCGAACAGTTCTTTTTCCTGAGTCAGATACTGCTGAATGTGTGAGAGAACTTGCTTGGCTTCGTCGTTGATATCGGGCATAGTAGGGGAGGTTGCAAAAAATTACCGCGGATACTCGCTGATGCTGCGGATGCTCGCGGATAAAAGTCTTTGATATGTTCTACTTCTGATTAACCAATAAAGTTTATCGCTCACTTTTCTTTTCACGCAGGGTTAAAAACATCCGCGATCATCTGCTTCGTTTTCATCCGCGAGTATCCTTGCCTGCGGCAGGCAGGCGCGGCTCTAAAGGAGCTTTTTTACTCTATCCAAAATTTCATTCGCCACGTCGAACTTCGGCAGTGTGGGTAGTTTCTCGCTCTTGCCCTTTTTATCTATGATAGTAACAACGTTCGTATCGCTTTCAAATCCCGCTCCCTCATCCGATAATGAATTCAGCACGATCAGATCGAGATTTTTCTTTTTCAACTTTTCTTTCGCGTTGGCAAGCCCGTTTTCCGTTTCCAGCGCAAACCCGACAAGCGTTGTGCCCTTTTTCTTTTCACCGAGCGAGGCGAGAATATCGGGCGTTGAGGCAAGTGAAAGCTCCAGCGTCTCTTGCTTTGCCTGTTTTTTTATTTTTTGTTTTGCAGGGGAGACCGGAGCGTAATCTGCTACCGCCGCCGCCATAATAACCGCATCCGCTTTTTTGACATGCTCCATCACCGCATCATACATGTGCTTGGCTGATTCAACGTCTACGCGCTTCACGTTGCGCGGCGTTTCGAGATGAACGGGACCCGCAACGAGCGTTACCGTTGCTCCGCGCAACGCGGCGGCGTTCGCAATCGCAAATCCCATTTTGCCCGAAGAGCGATTCCCCACAAACCGGACGGGGTCAATCGCCTCGTACGTCGGTCCGGCGGTAACAAGAATTTTCTTTCCCTTCAGGTCTTGCGTTACTTTATTGAGAACGTCTTCGATGAAATGAACAATGGGGTCAATATCCGGAAATCGTCCCGGACCCCTCAAGCCGCTGGCATGCTCGCCTTCAGCCGGCGGTATGACAAAACATCCCCGCTCTTTAAGTGTGGCAAGATTTTTTTGTGTAACGGGATTGATGAACATATCCGCGTCCATCGCCGGGGCAAGCACAAGCGGGCGCGTGGTGGCAAGCGCAAGAACCGTGAGCAGGTTATCGCTCTGTCCCGATGCGATCTTCGCAATCGTGTTCGCTGAAGCGGGAGCGATCACAAACAGGTCGCACCAATTGGCAAGGTCAATATGCCGCGTGCCGATTTCAGAATTGGTGGATTGATTGCTTGTCCAGAGATCGGAGACAGTATCGTGCCCGGAAAGAGCGGAGAACGTCAGCGGCGTTACGAATTTCGTCGCGGCTTCCGTCATTACCACTTTCACATCAGCGCCGCCTTTGACCAGCTCACGAACAAGGTAGCATACCTTGTAGGCGGCAATGCCGCCCGTAACGCCTATGAGAATATGTTTTCCGCGCAGCACGCGGCGCCTCGCTATTCAGCGTCCTTTGACTTGTCTGCCGGCGCTTCGATCTCCTTATACCGCCAGGTCAGCTTTCCATCGGTAATGTCATTCAGCGCAAGCTCGGTTGATTTCGGGCGCTTTTCGAAATCCAAGCTGATTTTCAATTGATCGGGATTTACGATAACATCCATCTCATCCTCCGTCTCGACCGTATTCGTAAGCTGATTGAGCGTTTCGATCTGCTGGTTCAGCTCAATCTTTGACTCGGCATGAAGTTGCCGCGCGCGCTTGGCGGTGATGCCGATTGCCTCGTAAATATTGGTTGCAACGGTTGAGATTTTTTCGATATCTATGGGTTTAATGGGCACAGTGGTTCTCCTCGCTATAGGTTATGAATGGTGTAATGGTTCAAGTTCTATGTGTTTCTTCAGAATGTCTTCCACTTCGTTCAACGCCGTTTGAAGATTGTCGTTGACTACTTGATAATGAAACTCTTTTGCTTTTTCCATTTCCATCGCAACACGGTTCAGCCGGTGGATCATCGTCGCCTCGTCTTCGGTTCTTCTGTTTAGGAGCCGTGCGCGCAACGCCTCCATGCTTGGCGGCTTGATAAAAATTAACACCGCATCATCGGGAAAATATTTTTTGACGGAAAGAGCGCCCTTCACATCAACGTCGAACAGCATCGTCTTGCCGTTCTGAAGCGCGCGCTCGACTTCGCTTTTCAGCGTGCCGTAATAATTGCCGTACGTTGCAGAGGGATATTGTTCCCATTCCACAAATTCGCCGGCATTGACGCGGCGCTCGAATTCCTCTTTCATAAGAAAAAAATAATCTTTCCCCTCCACTTCGCCCTCGCGCTTCGGGCGGGTGGTAGCGGAGATGGAAAACAGCATGCCGGGGTATTTCTTCATGATCGCTTTCACGATGGTCGTTTTCCCGGCGCCGCTCGGCGCTGCAATAACTATAAGTTTTCCGCGGGGCATCTTTGAAGTAGTGGAGTCGTAAAGTAGTTGAGTGTGGAGTAGTGGAGTAGTGGAGTTTGTAAGTAAGAAATACCAAAGTATCAAGATTTACTTATTACTTACATACTTTTTACTTACATACTCAACTACTCATCTACTCACATACTCAGCTACTCGATGTTTTGCAACTGTTCTCGTACTTTTTCCAGCTCCTCTTTCATTCGCACAACGAGGTGCGCGATGGTCGCATCGTTTGTTTTGGAACCGATGGTGTTCGCTTCGCGATTAATTTCCTGCACAAGAAAATTCAATTTCCGTCCGGCGGATTCTTCGCCAGCCATTGCTTCGAGGAAAAATTTATTGTGACTGCGAAACCGAACGCACTCTTCCGTCACATCCAATTTATCGGCAAGAAGCGCAACCTCCAGCTCCAACCGATTCTGGTCTATGATATTTTTGTCCGCAACAAGCAGCGCGATGCGCTCTTCGAGTTTTTTGAGTTCTTCCGGTATCCTCAGCTTCGAAAGCGCTTCAATCTGGTTCACTATTTCCTCCATCCACAAGATCCGCTTCTCAAGGTCTTTGGCAAGTTCGCTTCCCTCATTCTGGCGCATGGTGGTGAAATCTTTCAGCGCGACATGAAGGGCGTCCACGACAACATTCCACAATCGCTCGTCGGTTTCTTCTCCATTGGGTACTTCGAACACTTCGGAAAATTTCAGCAAATGCTCCAGCCGGACTTTTTCCTTTATCTTTGTCACTTTACGGAGCTCGTTGAGCAGCTTGAGGTACGATTTCGCCGCCGACGAATTCACCGAGAGCGCAGCCTGCCCGTCATCTTCTTCGTCAACCGTGATGGTAATCGTTAACCCGCCGCGATTAACATAGGTGCGGACAAGGTCTTTAATTTCTTTTTCGCGCTGCGAAAGCGCCCTTGGCATCCGTGTCGTTATTTCCAGAAAACGGCTATTCACGCAGCGAATTTCTATGTTTGCTGTTGTGCCGTTTTTTGTTATTTCACCCCGACCAAAGCCGGTCATGCTTGCAATCACACTGGTTTACCTCGAGTGGGTTTTTCTCATTTGATATCAAATTTACGCAAATTTTGAAGTGCGAGCAAGGGAAAGTTCGGCACAAGCTATGCACATCGTTATCCACAATTTACGCTCTGAAAATTGATTTTGGGGCGATTTTTCCCAACCTTTTCTTCACCTGTGGATAACTCCACGGAAACCGACCAATTTCATGATTGCAAACTACTATACACTCCGACATATAGCTCGAGACCTTCACAGCACATGTTCAGGTTTTCGTATCGAAGAGATTTTTTGCCAGAACAAAAACGAGCTATTGATTTCGTTTGAGAACAAACAGGCACTTGTTGTTTCATGCGAACCGGCCTCCAATTACGTATTCTTGCGCAGCGATATTCATCGAGCAAAGAAAAATTCCCTCGATGTGTTCAATGCTCTTTTGGGAAAAAAGGCACGCACAATTTTTATTCAACCTGCCGACCGTGAAATCATTCTCGAGCTTGAGGACAGCCAACGGCTGGCGCTTCAACTCTTCGGGTCCAAAGCTAATGTCCTTCTTCTTGATACAACACATCGCGTAACGGAATCGTTTCTTCGCTCAAAAGAGATTGTGGGAACAACCCACGAAAGCCGTTCCAGCCAGCCACGCTTGTTGCCCGTCGCCGTGGAGGGATTTCAAACACAGCTTCAGACCATCGGCAACATTCTCATCACTGCCGCGCTGAAAAAATTCTTGCCGTTCTTCGGCGGCATGCTGATACGCGAGCTGTGCCACCATTGCCGGATTCAAGAACAAACCTTGGTTGCCGGATTGAATGAATCCGACGTCCAGCGTCTTTATAGTACAAGCAAAGAGATGCTTGCACAACTGGAAGGTGCGGCATCGCCGCGAATTTATTTTAGGGGAGCGGCACCCATCGCGTTTTCGATTATCCCTCTCGACCATCTGGGCGCACAACAGATGGAGCATTTTGATTCGCTCCACGATGCGATTCGCATCTACATCGGAAAATCAAAAAAACAACAAACATTGCTTGAAGAAAAAGAGCTTCTGCTTCAATTTTTCCGGCAGGGGATCGACCGAGCCGAGCGCACGCTGAAAAAAATGGCGGAAGAAACTCAGTCATTGGAACGCGCCGCGCAGTATGAAACAATGGGTAAGCTCCTCATGGCAAACCTATATCAATTCAACAAAGGGATGAAAACAATCGAGCTAGAGAATGTTTTCAGCCCCAAACGCGATATCCTGACGATCCCGATAGAGCTGAATTTATCTCCCGTAAAGAACGCGGAGCGATATTTCGAAAAAGCGAAAAAAGCCCGTGCCAGCGTACAAGAAAAGTTCGAGCATAAGGAAGAAATAGAAGAACGGTGGGAGTTGCTCCGCCATCTTAACAGCCTCGTCACACCTTTGCAAACAATGGAACAATTCAACGAGTTCGTCACAACGCATACCGATGAACTTGCCAAAGCCGGATACAAAACTAAAAAAGGCTCAACGGAAAGAATCGAGCAGGTGCCGTTCCGCGTGTTTACGGTAACAGGCGGGTTCAAAGTCTGGGCGGGTAAAAGCAGCGAGAATAACGATCTGTTGACGATGAAATATGCGAAGTCGGGCGATTTGTGGTTTCACGCGCGCGGTTCAGGCGGCTCGCATGTTATCTTACGAGTCGGAACGGGAAAAGGCGAGCCGAGCAAGCGCGCTATCGAAGAAGCCGCAGGTGTCGCGGCATATTACAGCAAAATGAAAAACGCAAAGAACGTTCCCGTTGCGATGACGGAAAAAAAATACGTCCGCAAGCCGAAAGGCGCGCCCGCGGGGACCGTTACCATCGAGCGGGAAAAACTTCTTTTTGTTCAGCCCAAGCTGCCGAGCGAGACTCCCTAACGATGTCGTCTCCCTTGTACAGCATAGACCTCAATCAAATTTCTCTTCCCTTTGACTTGAACCGGTCCTAATGAAGCGCATTCGAACTCATCTTGTACGTGCTGATACGTTGCCTCGCTGATAAGGATTTCTCCTGCCTTGGCTTGTAACACTAATCGCGCCGCTAAATTAACCGTATCGCCAATGACCGAATAGTTGAGCCGCTTTTCCGATCCGATATTTCCCGCGATAACTTTTCCCGTGGCAATGCCGATGCCGATATTAAGTTTCTCGATGCTTTCCTTCTGGAACTCTTCGTTCAACGTCTTCAAACGCTCCTGCATCGCCAATCCCATGCGGACAGCACGCAAGGGGTCATCGTCGCTTCCAAGCGGGGCACCAAAGAGAATCATAATCTCATCGCCTGAAAATTTATCAATCATGCCGTCAAACTCAATGGCGAGTTCCGTCATCGCCGTAAAATAGCGATTGAGGATATGCACAATCTGCTCCGCTCCAAGCCGCTCCGTCATTGGCGTAAACCCGCGCAAATCGCTGAAAAAGATTGTTACCTCCCGCAATTCACCTTCTAAGCGAGGATGAATTTTCCTCTCCAGTAATTGATCTACCACCTCTTTCGGCACATAGCGCGAGAACGTATCCTTCACAAACTCCCGCTCCTTGAGCCCAGTCGCCATGCGGTTGACATGCTGCGCAAGAACGTTGATTTCGTCGTTATTCTTCACCGGCACAGGATGAGAATAATCGCCCCGTTCAATGTTCTCTAATGTGGGGAGAAATCGGCGAAGAGGCTTTACGACAAGCCCCCGGCTCAGCAACACAATTCCTACGCTCAAAAAAATGAAAACGCCGGTGGAAATCATGACAATCAATCGCTCCAGCGAATTGATAACATGATACAACCCCTCAATCGAGAACACAACTTTGAACGCGCCAGCAATAGTCGTTGAGGGCATTGCCTTGATGGGCACGACGGTAATTCCCCGTTTCAATGTCTCATCAAACCGGATGCTGCGTTGCTCTCCCTGCAAGACTCTTCGAGTATCATCGCTGGAATCTTTAGCAAAGATGCGATCCGCATCCAGCGACGCCGTCACTGTCTGAGAGGAATCAATAACGGAAAGATCAACGATGCGTGGATCGAACTGCTTTAACTCCTGCAGTAAACTGTAGAGGCTGCGCGTATTACTGACTTCATAGCCGCGCGCAATATCCATTGCAACCGTTTGGGAAAAACTGAGAAGCGTTTGCTGCATTTCGGCGACAAGATACTCGCGGCTGTACCGCACAACAAACACGGTAAACACTACATCGCCGATCAGTAAAATCGGCGTGATGAACAACAGCATTTTGAGGCCAATGGAGAGATTTTTCAAGAAGGAAATTACAACTCGTATTCTAATTCAAAAAATATTTCGTTTGCTTGCACTCGATATCGTTCAAGATTGATAACCCACTCAAGCTTGGCAAGATACCCTCGACTAATGGTGTACAGAAACCCTTGCGCCCATTGCACACGTTCATCGTTAAGAACATTCAAGTTAGGATCAAAAATTTCAACGCGCGACGTTGTGCGCAGCATCGGAACCAACGAGCTAAGGTCGTAATTCATCATCAGATAACCGCCGGCGCTATGAAGTGACCCGTAATTCCGCATTAACGCCTCGCCTGCAATAACGGCTTTGTCGGTGAGAACCATTGCTTCTACGCCGGCCGCCGTCACTTCAACATCGGAATAATTTCGTACCGTGCCATCTGCATTGAGCGAGTTCTTTCTCCCATAGTAACCATTTATTCCAATCTGGAAGCGTTCGAATGAAAAAAGAGCGTGACCAATAATGTCTTTGAAATTATTATCATCGCTCAGCTCATTGATACACAACCGCAAGACGGAAGGAGGCCGGCTCGCTCAACGATTCCCACATTACACCGACATCGAGAGAACGGAGCTTGAACTTCGGCATCGCACTGTCGGGTGCAAGCGCGGTATTTTTTGTCAACGAGTGGGTAACGGTGAACGGGTCGAAATAGCCGAACGGATTACGGAACTGACCCAATGTTAACTGGCTGTTTAGCGGCAAGTCATGCTGAATGAAGTATGCGCGCTCCAATTCTGCACGAGTAAGATTATCCTTCATGATGTATTCAATAAGGGCGGTCGAATGCTCATTGATGTACGTATCAAGAAAGAGCTTTGCCTCGCGGAACTGGAATGAAAGCGGCTGTGGGTAATTTTTGTTGTAAAAAATATTGAATTCCACCTCCACCGACGGCTTGATGTCGCCCGCTCTTACATACAGAGGGGCAGCAACGAGCGTGCACACAACCAGAATAATATTTCTTATTGTTTTATTTTTGTTTCTCGGCTTCATGCAATTTTTCGAACTTGTTATATTTCTGCATCTCAATCAGCACCGACTCTATTTGACTACGCGATTTTCCTTCGGTGAACTGCGTGCGAATAAATTTATAAATTGTTTGAGGATAAATGACCGCCGGCCGGTTGATGGTAAAAAGCACATCCTCGATATAGTTTTCTAACGGCACCGTGATGAGCAAAACGCTCTTCGGATCCATCCCCTCATTGCGAATCAAGGCTTTCTCAATCTCGGCAAATTGATCGTCTAGCACTTTGTCAATGGTTGTGTGAAGTTTTTCAGGAATGCCCTGTTGCGCAAATGCGGGTAACAGCAAAACGGGGTAGAGAAAAAGCGTGATAATGAAAGCTTTGAGTTTCATAGAAAGAGGTGAAGGGTTCACTCTACACTTGTGGTAACATGCGGCACTCAACCGTTTTCAAAATAAAAAATTTATGAGTGAGATGCAATGAACGATAATCTCTCGTCTTGGCGTTTAAAAACCATGTCACATTGTGATAAAAGGAAGATTATTCCGCACATCGGAGCGCGAAAAAGCTTTTCGTTGTTGAGCCGAAACCGCCATCTTAATATGTATTGGTGACCAGTATCTATTTGTCGGGCTTAATTTATCAAACCAGACACCATATTTTACCGAATCTTCCTTCCTGGAAATACGCCCGGTCGTAGACGTTAAAATTCTATCCGCACCCCTATTGTCGGTAGGATGGGAATTCCCTCGTCTTGTTCTTTTCCGCTCGCTTCCAAAAACCGTCGCAGATTAACATTGCTTCGGTCATAAGAATTCAGAATATCCAAAAAACTCACAATTGCAAACGAATTGAATTGTTTCCTGTAATCAATACGAAGATTGAGGCTGTGAAAAGCGGGAAGACGTTTAGCAAAATGAGCAGTAATTTCTTTTGAGTATCGGATAAAATTAGGACTGTTATGCACATCCGGGTGCACAACAAAAGCATCTGTTGGCTTTCCGGTTGCATATTTCCATTTTGCGGAAATTGTCCATTCCTGATTAACTTGGTATCCGAATAATATGTTTACGGTGTGGGGTTGGTTGAATTCTGAATCATAAATGCCTTCGCCGTTATGATCATCCCGTTTGCTGTAAGCGTACGAGTAACTTATCTGTCCATAGTATTGATTTGAAAATCGCCTGACGAGGCTTAGGTCAATGCCGGCTGCAGTTCCATCGCCACCATTTGTTCTAATGGGTGAAGTCCTATCCGGCTGAACAACAAGATTATCGAATTTCTTGTAATATGTCTCCGCTGTAAATTTTAGATCCTCTGTAAAATATGTGGTAAGCCCCATAATGACATGATACGCCCGTTCGTAACTCAAATTCTTATTTTGTTCATCAGAGGCTATCTCTTTGAAAGTAGGAACTTGATAATAGATGCCCGTAGCAACGTTAATCCGAGTCTCGCCGGAAACGGCATACGTTGCGCTTAATCGTGGTGAAAGATAACTTTTCTTGCTTAAATCGGAATATTCGAAACGAATACCCGGGTTCAGTGTAAGCGCTTCATGCATTGTTAAAGAAAGTGTGGAGAATGCGGCGGCACTGTATTGAACATCATCAAAGTGGAAATTTAACCGCGCCGGATCTCTGATAAGAAAATACTGCGACAGATCGGGACGATAATCACTCCGGTCAAAAACATACGACGTATCGGTTTGATTAAGAGTGTAGCTGGAGTTCAAGGAAAGCCTTTTTACTTCAACACCGTTTATGAGCGTGCTATTTCTACCAATGCTATACGTAAAAGAGGATTTCCAGCCAAGTTCGATTTCTTTTACTTTGGTATCAGAGATATTGTTTCGAGTCGGGACTTGGTCTACGGTCGGTGCATTGCCATTAATATATTCCGGGTATGCGCGCCCGAATCTGCTATTTTGATCGTTCCAACGGTAATAAATACTGTTCTGCAAAAAGCCTGTTGTTCCAAATAACAATCGCCAATTCAATGCGAGGAGCGCTTTATCTTCTTGATGAGTAAAAAGGTCGGTGTTGAAGAAATCTTTGCTGGCGAGCACGTGTTCTACGTTGTGTTCGTAGTGTTCTGGGGCAAAAATTCCAAGGAACGAGATTTTATTTGAGGGATCAATGTCAGTAGATGTTTTGAGAATAAAATCCGAAAAGCTTGGCAAACCGTTATCCGTCCGCCCGATAAGTTTGAGAATCTCTTTGAAGTTTGTATATCTTGCTGAAACGAGAATGCCCGTGCTTTTGTCTAAATAACTTGGACCGTTATAATTCACTTCGCCACCCGTAATATCAGCTCTCCCGTTCACGGTTGCGCTTGTTCTGTTTCCCTCTTTGACCGTCAAATCTATTACCGACGAATGTTTACTACCGAATTGCGATGAAAACCCTCCAGCATAAAATTTAGCTTGATCAATAAGTCCAGGAGTGAAGATACTGAACCGCCCTCCTTGAGATTCTTGCTGCTCGTTTCCACCATCGAAATGCGAAACTTTGTCAAATGGAATGTTATCAATTAAAATAAGATTGTCATGTGGCCCTCCGCCGCGCACGGAAAATGCGGAGAACTCGCCCCCCGAGCTGCTTACCCCTGGCAATGCTTCCACCGCTCGAAAAATATCTCCCACAGCGCCGGGACTTCGCCAAATTTCTTCTTGTGAATATGTGAAATACGATACAGGCGCTTCTTTCTGTTCTTCAAATCCACTCGAGGTAACAACGATTTCTTGCCCTACAATAGTAGACTCAGAAAGCTCAATATCACCAACTTCTGTTGACTTCTCATGGATGACGCGCACATCGTTTTTCAAAAGCGTATTGTAGCCAACAATACTGATCTTAATCTGATACACATTTTCTTGTATTCCTTTGATTGAAAAAAATCCGTTTTGATCCGTTGAAGCGCCAAGCGTTGTGCTTACTATTACGACATTGGCTCCGACAATCGGCTGTTTGGTGTTCTTGTCAACGACTCTTCCTGTGATCGTTCCTAGTTGCTGTGCCAAAACAAAAGAATGGCATATATAACCAATTATCATAAATAGTACATAGAAAATTTTCCTCACTTGATCAGCTCCTTAGTTACGTTGAACTTACCAATGGTTTTATGCTGGTCTTTTCCATAGAGACAGCATAGTGGAGGGTGCCAGTTGCCCTTACTCAGTGAACCAACGAAAATGGGACAGAACTGGTTCCGGCTATCCTCACTCAGTGAACCTACATAAATAAGACAGAAGTCAAGCGTATTTTGTGCAGGGAATTTTTACCGCTTTTTTTACAAGAGTTTTTGTCCACGCCTATTGAACAATTGTAGATATGTCATTGCTTTTTCTTCACCTTCTGCGTAGATTCAGCGAGTCCTCTTTACTGCCGGGACTTTTTCAACAAACCACATTTCATTTTTATTCGTATTGTAGAAAAAGGAGTCTTTGTGTTGCTTGCCGTCGTAGCGCAGCAAATTGAACAAAATCAGCAAGACGCTGATCTTGTGAAACGCATCCAGCAACAGGACAAAAAGGCGCTTTCACAGTTGTATGACCTTTATTCGCCCATTCTGTATCCGCTTGCTCTGCGCATCGTCTCTTCGCAGGAAGAAGCCGAAGACGTGCTTCAGGAGGTGTTTCTCCAAATCTGGAGCAAGGTAAGCACGTACACGCTCGACCGCGGCTCGGTGTATTCATGGCTCGTTGCAACATCCCGCAATAAAGCCATTGGCCGGCTCCGCTCAATAAATTATAACCGCACTGTGAAAGAAGTTGAAGAAACGCACAGCGGCTCCCACGAAGAAGCAGACTCGAATTCCCATCCAGTGCTCGCTTTAAAGGGTTACACCGAAACGATTCGCGAGGCGCTGAGGGGGTTATCGAAATTGGAAGTAAAAATTTTAGAGTTAAGTTACTACAAAGGATATAGCCAATCCGAGATTGCTCGCGTCCTTAAGATGCCGCTTGGAACGGTGAAGATGAAAATGAGGAAAGGAATCCAGAGGCTGAGGCAAGTGGCTCAGCGGAGGGTGGGTGCGGCATGAAACAAGAACAACGAGATACCTATTTGGAGTTGTGCATCCCGTATATTCTCGGAAGGCTTAATCCCGGCAACAAAAAGCAATTTGAAGTCCACCTGCGTACCGGATGTAAAGAGTGCACGAAAGAACTTGCTGAGCTTCAGAACTCTCTCGCTCTTCTTCCGTTAGCGCTGAAACAGCAAGCGCCGCCTTCAGGAGCAAAAGAGCGGCTGATAACGAAAGCCGTTAGTGGAAAATTCGAGCAGCCTCGCCCAGAGAAAAGCAGAGTAGAGAAACTTAGACCGGAAAGAGCCACGAGGCCTCAACTTTCGAGGCGCGCACCGGAGCAGATTGAAGCCCACACGGCAACCGCGCCACCAGCTCAACGATCGTGGTACGGATACGCGGCAGCAGTTGCGGCATTTTTTATTATCCTTGCGTTCGGGTTGTACATGAACGACCTCATTAAGACGATTGGAAAGCAAAACACCCAGATCGTCGCTTTACAAGACGAGTTGCAACGGAGAGGCGAAGTGCTAAAAATTCTTCAATCACAGCGCATTGAGATAGTGTTCATGAATGGACTTGAGACGAATCCTGCCGGTTACGGAAAAATTATTTGGGATCCGATTAAGAAGACTGCAATTTTCCAGGTCGCTAACCTTCCTGCTGTTCCGCAAGGCAAGGATTACCAACTATGGATCATCAAAAACAAAATGTCTATCAGTGGGGGAGTATTTTCGGTAACAAGCGAGAAGGGGGGGGAAAGCTATTTCAAGGTGATGAATCTTGACGTAGGCGAGAAAAAAGACTTCGATGCGTTTACGGTAACATTAGAGCCGAAAGGCGGAGCCCCGCAACCCACCGGCGTTATGTATCTCCTCGGCGCTACAGCGACAAATTAGCTTAGTTCTGCCGACACTCAAT
This sequence comes from Ignavibacteriales bacterium, assembly GCA_016194505.1. Classification (GTDB taxonomy): domain Bacteria; phylum Bacteroidota; class Ignavibacteria; order UBA10030; family UBA10030; genus JACQBK01. The sequence continues at coordinate 12,705 of JACQBK010000033.1, forward strand.
CTTCGACATTTACATCTCGCTCCTGACGGAGCTTAAAACCTGTTGTTGTTTATATCTCTATCAACATCACGCCCCTACGGGGCTTTTACTCATTCAGCTATATCATCAATCATTAACTGGCTCCATAGGAGCCAAATGTTTGTAGCTATTTGTTCCAAAAAATATCATAGCTCCGTCAGGAGCGACATGTTGTAAATGAATATTGTGAGTGTTATATTTATCATTATTAACAGCGCCAATGTGAGTAACATTAGTTTAACGGTCACTCGGGAAACTGGGTGACCGTTTGTCGTTTCTGTACCAACCTCTCACGCTCTCCCCAACGCCTGCTCGAAATCCGCAATCAAATCCTCTACGGATTCCACGCCAACGGAGATGCGAATCATCCCCGGTGTAACACCGTGCTTTTTTAACTCTTCATCCGACATAAAAATATGGGAGGAATACACAGGAATGCTCACCAGCGTCTCCACACCGCCCA
>JACQBK010000012.1 GCA_016194505.1 Ignavibacteriales bacterium
GGCTTATCGGATGAGTATGTTTCCTCGGAATACGGCTTCGTGTATTTGTGGATGGTAACGATTTCGTTACTCGAGTTCACAAAAATTATGTCGAGCGAGAGAATGGTGTTTTTCATCCAGAATGACCGCCCCTCCTCCTCGTTGAAAATAAACAACATCCCCTGATTTTCCGACATTTTATCACGATACATCAATCCCAACGTTCTCTTGGAGTCATCCTGCGCGATTTCAATATCTATCGTTGTGATAAACACATTGTTTGCATTGATGAAACGGAGTTCGCCTTGTTTCATAAATTCATACGAAGTTGGTTGAGCAGTCGGAACATTTGCGATGGGCGGAGTGTGGTTGGTTTTGTTGACCATCACAATCGAAAGAAGAACGGCCACAGCGAGCACGCCGATCCCCGTGACAACAAACCAGTTTGGTTTTTTGGGCTTTGGAGGTGTTTGGGGATTGAACGCCTTACGAGTCTTTTTTCCCATTCATAGTCCTTTGTAAATATGTAAGATAAGATACGGCAAGGAAGGAAATGATTCAAGAGAGAAAAAAGAAACGCCACGCAAAGTTATAAAGCATGGCGTTTATCGAAAGAAAAAATTACTACGACGCTCTTAGTGCGTTTACAATGTTAAGCCGGGCTGCGCGAACAGAAGGCAGAAATCCACCAATCATCCCCATAAAGAGCGAGAACAACAACGAGGTAGCAATTATCGAGGGGGAGAGAGCAAACGAAAACTCAAGCTCCGAAAATGAGCCGAAGTTCAGCGTTGATATTCTGAAGAATTGCAACGTTGAAGCGAGCACCAACCCGGCTACCCCGCCGATCAACGAAAGCAACAGGGATTCGGTAAGGAACGCCGTCATCACGCTTCGCCGCCGGAAACCAAGCGCGCGCAGAGTGCCAACCTCCACTGTGCGATTGGCAACAGCCGCGTACATCGTAATCATTGCGCCGATGGTTGCCCCCGCGCTAAAGATGATCGTTACAAAAATTCCGAGTATATAAATAAAGAGCGCCATCGTCTCGGACTGTTTCTCGAAAAAAGTTCGTTCATGTTCCGGCTCAAATTGCTGCAAACGCCGGTCAGATTCAAAAACTTGCTTAACGCTCGCGAAATTTTCAGGGCGATCCAAACGAAATGTCAGCGTCGAAACGGATGTGCCGCGGTTGAATGCAAGCAACAGTTGTGTTGCGTCGCCCCACAGCTCAGAGTCAAACCCACTGCCGCCGCCTTCGAACAAACCTACAATGGTCCATTGGTCTCCCGCAAATTTCACCCGGTCACCAATCTTTGCGCCGTCAAATCGCCTTGTGATGGATGAACCTGCAATAATCTCCCTCGCTCCGAAATTGAACATGCGGCCCTCCATCAGTTTAACTTGCGGGCGCAACAAAAATGCTTGCGGAGATACGCCGCGAACCGTAACATTACTCAAGCCGCCGCCGACTTTGGGGAGATTAATGATAACAACTGGTTCGGCGGAAGCGATCGGCTTGCCGTCGGTAGTTTTTGCAATTTGTGGGAGCGTCAATACAATATTTACAACCGCGCCGTCAATAATGCTCGAAATTTCACCCTGCGATGATTTTCGCGCAATCAACACATTCTCATCCGAACCTGTTGCAACAAGTGTTTTTTGAATGCCGTACGCCATCATCATAACAGCGGCAAAAACGAACACGACAAGCGCGATACCGACAATGGTAATGGTGGTTGTTAGGCGCCGGGTGCCAAAATTACGGATCGTGTATTTTAATGGAATCTTCATAATCAATTAAAAGTTAAAAATTCTCCGCCTGAGGCGGATCAGCCTTTGGCTGAAAAATGAAAAATTAATTAGGGTCAGTCGTTTTTACTTTTTCATTTATAATTTTTGCATTGGTTATCCGATGTGCCTCAACCCGTCAACAATTTTGGTTCCCAGGGCGCGTTGAATGGGAAACAGAGAGGCTACAATGCCCACCGAAAGGGCAGAGACCCCGGCAAGTATCATTGTAATTGGCTCAAGATTGAAGATGGGAAACCAACCCTTCGGCATAAAGGCTTCAAACATGTTAATTAAAGGGAACGTCATCAAAAGTCCTAATCCGCCTCCAAAGAAGGAAATGAGAAACGATTCGCCCGCAATCAATCCTACGAGATGACCGCCGGAAAAGCCAAGCGTTTTAAACACGGCATATTCCCTCGTGCGCTCGCGCGCAGCCATGATCATCGTGTTGCCGAGCACAAGCATGATAATGCCGATGATGACGAACGACATCACATTCATAGCGGTAACAATTGCACTTGTTGCCGCGATAAAACTTTGTTGAAACGCTCGCTCGGTTTCTGTTTTTGTTTCAGCGCGGGAGTTTTTAAACAACGCGTCAATTTGTTCGGAAATCTGAGCGGATTTTGACGGGTCACTGATTTTTACAATATACCAGCCCACGTCACCAGCGCGGATCGGCATTTCTTGTTTCATGCGCTCGTTGAGATACTCCCAATGGAAGAGCATTTGCGTTCCGTCAACGGTTTTATCGCGCGGTTGATAAATGGCACGAACGACAAATTCCCATCGTCCCGGGTAAATATCTCCCTCAATCGGCATTACATCCCCGATTTTAAGGTTGTATTGTTTGGCAATATCCCTTCCGACAACGCAGGAATTTCGTTCTTTCTTGAATGTCTCCATCTGATCGGGAGGAACGATAAACTCAGGATAGACATTAAAAAACGTCTCGGGGTCACATGCCATACGCGCAAAAAATTGATTCTTATCAATGTACACACCTTGGAACCAATTCATATACGTGACGATTTCCACGCCGGGAATTTTTGCTATCTGATCGCGATAAGCGTACGGCAACGGGAAAATAAATGATACCGCCTGGCGCGTAATAAGCCTATTTGCCGCCGAAGCTTCAATGCCCGCATACCATGCCGTGACAACAGTGCGGAGCAAGCCAAACGCCATAACGGCAATGCCGATGCCCAAAATGGTCAAAAACGACCGCAGTTTATGCCGGAGGGCGTTTTTAAAAACGAGCTTGAGAATTTTCATGGAAACCTCCTATTTCAATTCGCCTTTATCGAGATGGCGGATTGTGTGAGCTTTTTCTGCCGCCCGCGGGTCGTGAGTTACCATGACAATGGTCTTTTTAAATTCTTTATTCAATCGCTCAAGCAGTGTGAGAATTTCATCTGCGGAGCTTTTATCAAGGTCGCCCGTAGGCTCGTCGGCGACAAGGATTGTCGGATCGGTTGCTATGGCGCGGGCAATTGCAACACGCTGTTCTTGACCACCGGAGAGCTGTTTCGGGTAATGATTCATACGGTCTTTTAATCCCACAACCGTCAACACGGCTTCAACATGCTGCTTGCGGTCTTTCTTTGAAAGCGAGGTAAGCAACAACGGTAACTCGACATTCTCAAACGCCGTGAGCACAGGTAAGAGATTATAGAACTGGAAAACGAAGCCCACGTGCGTTGACCGCCATTTTGCGAGGTGGGACTCGTTCAACGAGGCGATATTGGTTCCACCAACGACGATGGTTCCTTTATTAGGGCGGTCTATTCCCGCAATAAGATTGAGCAAAGTAGTTTTTCCAGACCCGGATGGTCCCATAAGGGCAAGGAATTCCCCCTCCGGAATCTCTAAGGAAATATTATTCAATACCGGTATATCGAAACTATCGCGGCGATACGCCTTAGATACGTCTTGAACTTGAATGATTGATGGCATGCATACTCCGTTGTTTTGAAAACTCTTTTCCTATTGAACTCTTACCTTTGCGCCGTTGGCGATCCGGGCATCAACTTTATTGATAACCTTATCTCCCGCCGAGAGGCCCCCTTTGATTTCGACGAGGGCACCAATTTCATTTCCCGTTGTGACGGGAACTTCAACGGCATTGTTCTCTTTAACCATGAACGCCATCTTTTTACCGTTGCGGGTAACAACGGCGGCGCTTGAAACAGTTAAAATTGGTTTTATATTTGCCACTGTGGCATCACTCGCCTTCGTTAAAAATAAAACCTTTGCGCTCATTTCAGGCAGCACCTTGCCATCATAAGACTTAAATCCCACCTTCACCTGAACAGTCGCCTTTGCCCTATCCGCTGTTGGGACAATTTTTGAAACATATCCTTGATATCGAACATCGGGATACGCGTCAAGCGTAATTTCGCATGGCTGGTTAAACGTGATGCGCTCGATGTTAGATTCGGAGACATCAGCTTCTACCATCAACGATTTCATGTCGGCTATTGTTACAACCGCGGAGCGCGAGCTGACGCTTGCCGCTAACGGCGCAACAACTTCGCCCACATCCGCATTTTTTGTTAGCACCGTGCCGTCAAACGGAGCGCGGATACGGGTGTTCTCAAGCGCCACTTCCGCCGAGGTAATCATAGCTTTCGCAACGCCAATGGAAGCAAGAACACGTTGCTGGCGAGCTTCCGCCGCATCATACTCCGCTTGTGTTGTTAAACTTTTTTCTAAAAGAATTTTTTGGCGGCTTAACCATTGGTTAGCGTCTTTCAGGTCGGCTTCATTTATTTTAAGATTTGCGCGGGCTTGATCGAGGGCTGCTTTCATATCACCGTCTTCAATACGAGCGATGACTTGTCCTTTTGTAACGCGATCACCCTCTACGACACTAAGATATTCCAACCTGCCGGTTGCTTTGGATGCGACCGCCGCTTTTCGTTGTGCAACAACATAGCCGCTCGCATTCAATACCGCATTTGCCTGAGAGGGAGACGAGAGAACAACCGTTGTTAGCTGTACCTCGATTGCCGGGTCAACGATGCGAGAATATCCCCAGTAAACAAATGCAACGATAACGATAAAGAGAATACCGTAGACTATTTTTGAAACAATGCCCGAGTTCGGAGAAGACGGCTCTTGCATCTCCGATCGGTTAATGCGCAGGGCTGAAAGATCAGCGTGTTGAGTTTCGGACATAAGCGTAACCTGGATGTTGAAATAGAGTATAAAAATTGAAAGTAAAATATAACAAGAAAATACCGGTTATTCAAAAGTATATGTATTTACGGCGAAAAAATCCCGTTGTTTCAATATTCCAATGAGAAAAATTCGCGGCAGGGTTCCGAAGATCCCAAAGGGATGCCCTTGGCAGATGACTTTAGCAACCGGTCCCGACCACCCCCTGATGAGAATTTTTCAGCAAACCACCAAGCGGTATAGAGATTCCAAAAAAAGGGAAAAAACCACCCCTTTGATTGAACAGAGAAAAGAAGTATATTGGCAGCGTTACAAAGCAACAAAGAGCAGCTTTTGAACGTATATATTGAGAAACATAATATTTCCCATGTTCTATTTTGACAAACATCCCAACCAGTTCCGACTATTATTTGGAATATTGGCTTCGTACCTGTTTGTGGTAGCAGCGATAAATTTTTACCGCTTTTCCAGCTCTCCAACCGATGAGAATCTTTTTACCAACCCCCCGACCGATCTTTATATCACGAAGAATTTTCCGGCTGCGCAAGAGACAAAAAACGACGGAAGCCGGTCGAGCGATTCTGTCCACGTTGGAGACGTACTGCTTTCTATTGATCGGCACAAAGTTGAAACAAAAGAAGACGTGGACAGCCTCATTGCTCTTTCAACCGCATCAACGGTTACTCTCGAAGTGCGTCAGTTAGAGATGCGAAAAAATTATAAAGTTCTTGTCTCGAAAGCTTCTGTCCCGAATGAATTTGTAAGAACGTTAGGACCTACCGCGTATGTAGTTAATGTAACCCAGGGGGGAGCGTCCGATCGGGCGGGCATGAAGGTAGGCGATCTTATCATTCGAATCAACGGAGAACGCTTTAAAAATGCCAACGACGCAGATCGCGTTATGCGTCAGGCGCAGGTAGGAAAATCAATTGCGTATGAAGTTATCAGAAACAACGAGACTCTTACGCTCCATGTAACGCTGGCTACCTTTGGCATTCAAATAGGAATTCTGATATTTATTCTTGCGGGTGTTGTTTATATGGGAACGGGCGTGTTTATAGGATTATCAAGGCCCCGTTTTATTGCCGCGAGGATCGGCAGCCTCTCGTTTATTGCGCTTGGGTTTTTTATTATGACGCTTTTGAACCGTCGCGATCTTACTCAAGATGTCTTTGCTGTCATCCGGAATGGTACTCTTATACTATCCGTTTTCTTTGCTATTTCCTTTACGCTTCACTCGGGAATGTACTTTCCTAAAGAGCGGCCGGAACTCATCGCGAAGCGATGGATTCGCATTGTGCCGTATGGTGCCGCGATTGTTTTTACAATTCTTACAATCATTACAAACAACGTCGGTTTCTTCGCGGGGCTGATCTTTCTTATAGGGTATACTGTTGTTATTCAGATTCTCTATCGCAAGCAGGCGTCTGACGAGTATAAGAAGCTTAACCGTCCTGGAAGGCTTACAGGTATGTTTGTCGGCGTTACAGCTTCAGCGCTTGGTATATATATTACGGCAACGCAAAGCCCTCAACTGCTCTGGGTATTTGGCATTCTTCTCACGCTCATCCCCGCCGCGCAATTTTACACTATCGGCCGCTACAGACTGCTTGATCTGGATTTGCGCGTCAGGCGAAACATCCAATACGTTATTGTGAGCTTGCTCTGGTTATTGGTGCTTATTGTTGTTGCGTTAAAGGTATTACTTGTGATGCCGGAAACATACCTCCCGTTGCCGAATATTCGCCTTACTGCAACCTCCATCGAAGTGTTGGATGCACCACTTGACCCCGCAACGCAGAAATTGGCCGAAAAAGTAGTATTAATGTTCCTCGCGATTGGGTTGGCCGTTATAGCATGGAAAGTTGGCAAAAAGGTGCAGCAATTCATAGATAAGAAGTTTTATCGCGCTCAATATGATTATCGTCGCGCCGCCAGCGAGCTTGCAGAAGTTATGGCAACCAAGTTGACCATGGCTGATTTAGGTCGCGGGATGGTGGAGAAACTTACCGAGCTTATTCAGTTAAAAAGAGCCGGAGTGCTGTTTTTCCGTGGTCAAAAAGAATGCTGTTGCCAAGAAGCGCAAGGGTTTGACGGCGCAGACTGGAAAAACTATTGCCTCACAACGGGCGACGATCTTGTTAAAGCCATTCAGCAATTTCAAGGCGAATTTAGCGTTGATTATTTGCCCGCAGGTATAAAAGAACAATTTCGAAAAAACGAGTTTTTGTATATCGTTCCCATTCGTTCAAAGGATATACTTGTCGGGGCGATTCTTGTGGGAGAGAAGCTTTCAGAGGCGACCTACCAGCATGAGGATTTAGAGTTCCTCGCCGCCGTTGCAAAGCAAGCATCCGTTGCAATAGAGAATGCCTTCCTGTACGAGGAGCTTGCAGAGCAGGAGCGTATGAAGCACGAACTTGCCATCGCGCGCCGCATTCAGATGGCATCACTACCCCAACGCACGCCCACCATTGACGGGCTTGACATCGCGGGGACATCCATTCCTGCGCTTGAGGTAGGCGGTGATTATTTTGATTATCTTAACGGCGAGGAGCGGAAGCTTACCGTCATCGTTGGCGATGTGAGCGGAAAGGGAACGTCCGCCGCGCTGTATATGTCCAAGGTGCAAGGAATTCTTCGCTCACTGCATGCGTTTGGGCTTTCGCCGCGCGATCTTTTCATACGCACAAATAAACTTCTCTGGAACGACATAGAGAAAAAATCATTCGTTACCGTTATTGGCGGATTTTTTGACGCCGCTCAACGAAAACTTATTCTGGCGCGGGCGGGCCACCTTCCGTTATATTACTACAATGCAAAAAGCCGCTCAGTGGAAACAATTATTCCAAAAGGGCTAGGGCTTGGCTTGGAGGTTGAAGGGTTGTTTTCATCGGAATTAGAGGAACGGCTTATCTCCTACAATCCCAACGATGTTTTTGTATTTATCAGCGACGGCATTACCGAAGCGCAGAAAAGCGATGGCGCGCAGTTTGGAGAAGAAAACCTTATGAAGCAATTAGACATGCATTCGCATCAAAGCGCAGAACAAATACGCGATAAAATCATTACCGCTGTTACGAATTTTGTGGGGGGAAACGAGCAGCACGACGACCAAACGATCGTTGTCGTGAAAGTGGTGTAGATGGTTAAGGCTTTTGTAATTCGATGGGTGTCCGCATAAGGCGGGCACCCAAAATCGTATTTTACCGCTCTTTACAACCTTACGGAAACAGGTTTATTCCAATCCACCATTGAAGGTCTTGAAATTTCGATCCCTCGTACGTATCAACGAAATTCGGAACAACCAAGAGTCTAATATTAAACAGCTTGGATGGAAACACCGTTATGCCGGCGAGCACGGTTGTGCGAACATCGGTAACGGTTTCTTTCGGCATCGTATAGCGCTCTCCAAAATTGTCTTTTCGCGTGGTTCCATCTTGCGTTGCTTCCTCCCGGAATCTAAACAGCGCCAGCGTCGTCTCCTCAATTTTCCAGCTTGATAACTTGCGATTGATTCCCAACAGCAGCTCTACGTATTCGGATGATCGTATCGTAAAGAAAACGGGTATTTGATAGGTGGTGATGCTTGCGCGGAAATTCCACAGAAGATTTTTTTCTTCTTTCGTTGCGTTAAAGTACTTGTTTTCGTAGTTATAATTATTTGACCGGGACACATACTCACCCCCTGATCGGCGATCTGCAAGAACAAACTCCTTTGTGTCGGTTTTCGTGTCCTGCACATCAACCTGAAAGCCGATATTGAGCCGTATCTTCGGCTCAACCTGCCAATGAAACGCCATAAGAAAATGATGGAGATTCATTATGCTTGTGCCGGAGCCGGTACGTACATCGGAAAGATTATAATCGCTCTGCGAGCGATAAAAATAATTATTTCCCTCATTACGAGAATTGCTGTACGAGGTATCGCGAATGTCCGAGCCAAGTGCAATATCGGTGTTTTGCTTGAGGAATGAATAATAGAGGCTTAATGACTGAGCGTTGCTCAGCTGTGAGGTAAGGTTGACACCGCCGTAAGACGTTTTATTTTGACGATCCCAGGATTGGCTTGTTACACCCGAGCGCATATAGTAATTCCAATTTGTTCCAATGTTTAATTGGCCATTTCCCCAGAACGAAGAATCGCTTCGCGCAAGGCCCTGCGTAACATCGCCCCATAGATATCCCAGCGTGATACCAGCTCGTATTTTTTCATGCAATTTGTAGTTGATGCCGGCGGCAAGATCCCAGTGAGAATACTCTTGATTGCGGGACTCAAAGCTCGACCAGAAGGAGGTATAGCTTGATTGCTGTGCGTATCCCCATAAATTGTTCGAGCCAAACGAGCCGTCTCGATTAAATGCCCCTCTTCCAATTTTTAGCCCAACCTGCAAATCGTTGCTGAACTCATACCCGCTGAACAATGACACAAAACTACCGGTTTGGCGCATATAGTCCGTTCCGCTGTACCGGTCAATGATGGGCATGGTAGCGTTATCGGTCATTGCTTTTCCAGCGTAGTCGCGATTTACAGCCGAGCGATAAATATCTTGAGGTATGGCATAGTACTTCTCGTCTTGCGCGATGGCTTGAAATGATATGCCGACAAAAAGCTGCGGAAGAAGAGAACCCAACGGTCTTGTCAAGAACGCGCCGGAGAAAACTGGCTCTAACTCTGTTCTCGTGTTCACATAATAACGCGGGTATGGGGCAAAGCTCATCATATCATACGCAGCACGAGAGTCCAGCGGCGAAATATAGTTTCCCTCATTACGAATTTCCCTTGCGCTTCTGAAGTCGGCGTAAAAGTAATACATTCGCGTGGAATCGGAATATAGATTGGCGGGATTGACGGAAAGATTCAAGAGAGGATCATCAATGAGGCCCGCAGTTGACGATTTGAAACTCCCAATGCCAAACGGAACAATATAATGCGGCTTGAAAAAGAAATCGGTATGTTCAAACGACTTTTCGAGAACACGCTCACCAAAATATTGGCTAAATGAAACGCTTGCGCCGCAGAGCAACAGCGCGAGCGTATAAAGAACGCGACGGTTGGCAGTCATGACTACGCCCTCCCACATAAATTGAACATAAAATTTAACAACTCCATAAAAGTTACCATTTCTCCGAAATGAAGTCAAGTCGAGTGTGTCAAAAATGAAAATGTGTCGGGAGGAAATATGTGTGGAAAAATGAACAGTGAACAGATACGCGATAAAATCATTACCGCTGTTACGAATTTTGTGGGGGGAAACGAGCAGCACGACGACCAAACGATCGTTGTCGTGAAAGCGGTGTGAAGTTTTCACCACGGATTAACACACCTGCCTGCCGGCAGGCAGGAATTGGCACGGAAAAAACTTTTTAAATATCCGTGTTGTTCCGTGATAATCTCCCGAAGGTCCCAAAGGGATGCCTTCGGCAGATCCCTTTGGGATGTGGTGATTTTTTTAAAAGTCTTTTTAAATGCGCTCACATTGTTGCGCGCGAATCCAACCAACCTTTCCATCCGGTAAAACCATTTTTACCCACCCGCCGACAACATCAGTAAGCTTTACCTTTAATCCCTCGTGAACAACAAACGCATCAACACCTTGAACGTCCGGCGAAGTCTTTACGGTTACAACGGAAGCGGTTACAATCGCATCGTTGTGAGATTGCCGGTCAATAATTTGAGCGGTAAGAAGAACGCCGAGAGGAATCAACAAAACGCCTGTTATTAGCGCGCACGAGCGCGCAATTCGAAGAGCGGTTGTTTGTGAAAGAATGTAAAACGTTGCCAGTGAAGCGAAAAACAAAATCCAGCACAGAATAAACAACCGCACACCCGTGTGGATTGGAACCACCGTTGAGACGGAGCGCATCCATCCGATGAAGAACAGCTCGGGCAGAGGCTCAATGCGGTCAACTGTTTTGAGATTAACCAAATTCAAATTGTGTGCAATATCGGGATCGTTAGGCTCAAGACGAAGCGCCCGCTCGTATGCAAGAATAGCGGGAGCAGTTTTGCCGAGGCGATAGTAGGTGTTGCCAAGATTGAAATATAGCACCGGGTTGGCAAGACCCCGCTTTAACACATTCTCATACGCCGTGGCTGCTTCCTGAAATTGCCCGCTGCGATACGCGGAGTTTCCGCGCTCAAACTCGTCTTGAGCGGTTTGAGCCAAGCCCACCCGTAGCGAAAACGCAATAAAACAAAAGAAAAGAAACCAAAGCTTGCTATAGCGCATTATTTACCATTAAAAGATTTTTCGATAGCATTGATCGCATTCGCTGCCGCGTCAAGCAACTCAGCCCGCGCTTCTTTCGTGTCCGAAGCGGGGGCAAACCGGGCAAACTCAGCCCGCTCTATGCACGATTTTAATTGCTGTGTCGTTTCCTTGCTCACGCCCCTCTGCTCAAGTTGCAGTATGGCATCTTCCAGCGAGAGGGATGCCCGCGAGCTGTGCAGCTTATCTTGGAGATACCCCATAAGTGCTTGAGAGATTTCCGCGTGATAATGTTCCGTGTTCCCCTGTGAGAAAAGTTTTCGCGCTTGCTTCAGGCGTTTGGCGGCCTCTTTACCGGCTTTCTCGAACCGCAATCGGCGAACGTTTCCGGAAAGTTTCTCAACCCGCCTGCGATAGACAAACGCCCCGATAAACATGAACGGCGGCAACACCATGCCGAGATACAACCACGCGCCAGCAAACGGTGATTCGTTCACATGCTGTAACTCACCCAGCGAAAGCTTGAGAAACCGAATATCCTCTCCAAGCAACTTGATATCTGATTTTGATGTGATGGTCGCGCCGGCGCTCATGTCCTTGCCTTGCGTGATTGTAAACTCAAATTTCGGCGAGCGGGTCGTACTGTAACCATTTTTCTCAAGATCAAAATAGGTGAAAGAAATTGGCTCAATTACTCTCTGACCCGCATTGCGGGGGATAACGAGATACTCTGCCGTTTTCTTTCCCCGCACTACGCCACCCTCACGCGTGATTTCCTCCGAAAGCTTCGGCTCGTACGCTTCGAAGTCGTTCGGTAACACGGGTTTCGGAATCGTGAGTAACTTTACGTTTCCCGTTCCTGAAACGGAAAGGCGCAGAGTAATTGGATCACCCGTTTTCACCGTTTTATTATCCACACTTGCCGTGAAGCTGAATTTACCCACAGCCCCGTTGTAATCTGCAGGCGGCGTTCCCGGAAGAGCATCAATGGTTACAGGCAACGAATTGGATTTGAATTCCTGTTCAACGGTTTGCAAACGAGAGAAGAGCGGATCATTGAAGAACGAATCGAACGGATCGTTGCTTCGCTTGCGGGATTGCATCTGCACATTGCAACGCACCTCGAGCGGGGCGATTGTTAACTTGCCCGCCTGTGTCGCAAAGAGCGCGGTCCTGCGGATCACGGCGACGTTATATTGTTTCCCTTCGAGAACCTCGGTAGTAATGGTCGGTTGCTTGGGTTGCTCGAGGTCTTCAGACCAAAATCCCTGGTACACCGGCGCCCGTGCAATATCATATCCTGAAATACGGACATTGAAATAAAGTTTATACGTTACCGTTATTTGTTCGCCCTGCTTCGCTCGTTGCCTATCTGCAGTGGCGCGGAGGAAAACGCTGTTTCCTATATTGACGGCATCGGTCGTGCCCTGCTTTTGCTGGGGACTTCCTTTTACGACTTCTATTTGCAAGGGCTGAGTGCGAAGAGGATTGCCCTTATACTCAATGCTCGCAGGAGTTATGGTGTACTTGCCCGGCTCACGGGCATACAACGTATAGGAAAGCATCAACGAGGAACTCATTTGCCCGTTAAGGATCTGCACATTCGTTGATTGGGAGGGACCCGTGAGGACAACAAGCTTGCCGAAATCCGGCGCGTGGAAATTATTCATGCTGTTCCAGTCACTACCGGATGCCGTGAACAATACCTCGAACTGCTCGCTTGCCCCGACCGTTATTTTCAAAAAATGGTTTTGCGCTTCAAAGCTTTGGGGAATCCAACACCCCCTGTCCCGATGCCGTTGTACGGCATGCCGAAAAACGTCGGGACGTCCCCTCCCTAAGGGATCCCCTTGGGACTCGTACATGAGGGGGACAAAAAAGCGTTTTTTATTTCCCCTCCTTGATAAGGAGGGGATTAAAGGGGTGGTTGTTTTTAATAATGTCAATCGCACAAACTTTGAAAATAGATGTTTAATTGTTTGAAATGACGACACGTAGTTGAAGAATGCAATTTTCATCACCAATCCTTCTCCACTTTGATACGGACACCCTCCCGCTTACGAAGGTGCTTTTGAATTTCTTTTTCGTTGTTGCGCAACGCCTCTAAGATACGATCCGCTTGCTCTTTTGGCATTTGGTTTTTTTGCTGTTGCGCCTGTTGCTGTTTGGTTTGATCCTGTTTTGCCTCCTGATTTTTCTGCTGCTGTTCCTGCCGTTGTTGGTTCTGCTGGTCTTTTTGTTGATCTTTCTGTTGCTGTTGTTGGTCTTTTTTATCTTCCTGCTGTTTATCGTTTTGTTGCTTGCTATTTTTGTTTTGCTGGTTTTGATTTTGTTTCAGCCGCTCTTTTGCGAGCTGGTAATTATAGCGCGTATCGTCATCGTTTGGATTCAACTTGAGCGCTTGTTTATACGCCTCAAGGCTCTCCGGCAATTTATTTGTTTTGAATAAAGAGTTGCCGGTGTTATGCAACGCCATTGCCTGTTCCGTGGGATTTTTAGCAGCAGCGGCGAAGTTAGAATATGCTCGCAGGGCTTCATCAAAGCGTTGTTGCTTGTAATGCGCGTTGCCGAGATTGAACTGCGCTTCTTTCGAGGTCGGCTCTTTCTCAAGAGCTTTCTTGTATTCTATCTCAGCGTCGGTAAACTTAGTTTTCTCGTACGCCTCGTTGCCACTCTTAACATGTGAGCGGACGGTCTGACCGCTTGCGGCGCCCCCCAAGAACAAAAATAAAAGCGGAAGCGCTCGGGCAATCGGCACTAATTTAAGCAGTTTTGAAAACATTTTTCCTTTTCGCTCGGAAAGAAGATTTTCTATAATAAGAAGCACAATAGCAAGTGCAAGGGGATACTGAAATTGATCTTCGAATCCGGTAACTTGCAACGAACCAAGCTCGGTTTTTTCCAAGGCAGAGAGTTCTTTAAAAATATCGTCAATTTCATTGCCGCCGCTTGTTGCGCGCCGGTAACTGCCGTTTGAGATAAGCGCGATTTGCTGCATGGTTGCTTCATCCAGTTTGGTCAGCACGATGCTTCCCGCGCGGTCCCGTTTGTAATCAGTGCGCACGTTGTTACTATAGAGCGGGATAGGACCGCCTTCCGGTGTTCCCATGCCCACCGTGTACACACGCACGCCTTCTTTCTTTGCTTTTTCGATTGCTCCGGCAACGTCGCCTTCCGTGTTCTCGCCATCACTGACGATAATAATCGCTTTTTGGGTGGGGAGGTCTTTTCTAAACGAATTAAGCGCTTGTTCGATTGCCGTACCGATCATTGTTCCCGGTGTTGGCACAGCGTCAACATCCACAGCGGAGATAAATAAATCTGCCGCGGAATAATCCGCTGTGAGCGGAAATTGAACGAACGCGTCTCCGGCGAAGACGATAAGCCCAACGCGGTCACCCTGAAGTTTTTTAAGCAGACTGGAAACGTCGCGCTTCGCCTTTTCGAGTCTGCTGGGGCGGACGTCCTCTGCCTTCATGCTGAGCGAAACATCGAGAGCAACGAAAACATCTATGCCCTCCCGTTTTACCTCTTCTAAGCGTGTTCCGACCTGAGGATTGGCAGCCGCTACAATGAGCAGTGTGAGCGCCGACAGCAATAACGCCTCTTTAAAAACGCGCTTAGACACGCTAAGATCGGGGGCGAGATCGGCGAACAGTGACTCGGCGATAAAGCGCGCGAGCAAGTCCTTTCTCCATCTATGAAAGAAGAAGAAGAGAACAGCAAGCGCGGGGATAGCCCACAACGCCCATAAATATTCAGGATGTGCAAAACGTAGCATGTTTTTTAATTTTTTACCGCGGAGGTCGCTGAGAACGCGGAGAAAAACAAGATGGTATAAAATTTTTCCTGTGAACTCTGCGGTTAAAGCGATTAAGATTCTAAATAATTGTTAACTATTCTTTGTATTCCATCTTTAAGTATCGTTGTGTTAAAATTAATTAGCAAACCAACCGTAAGTCCCGACAATTTTAAATAAGAAATTAATTGAGCTTTATGAATTGGAACCAATTGATCAACGAATTTCAATTCAACAATCACAGATTCTTCGACAAGAAGGTCCAACCGATATCCACAATCAAGCTGAACAGATTTGTAAACAACAGGAAGAGGTTTTTGTTGTTCGACCTTCAAACCCAATTGCAAAAGTTCAAAAGCCAAGCAAGCCTCATAGGCAGATTCTAACAAACCCGGGCCCAACACGCGATGTACGTTAATCGCCGCGCCAATAATTTTGTCGGTTATCTCGTTTAAATTTTTCAACGCTTGATCTTTAAATTTTTTATGTTTTTCTCCGCGTTCTCAGCGCTCTCTGCGGTAAAATACTTATGGAATTTTCCTCAACACCGTTGAAGCCAAACCCATCTCAACCAACAGTACAAGCAACCCACCCGCCAACCAGCCGTAAAAATGTTCCGAGTAACGCTTATAAGCCGTTACCTCGATTTTTGTGCGCTCAAGCTGGTCAATTTCTTTATAGATCGCCCGCAGCGTTCTGTTATCAGTTGCGCGGAAATAGTTTGCTCCCGTCATTTCCGCCACCGCCGTAAGCGTTTTCTCGTCGAGGTCAACGGGAATTAGCCTGCGCTGAATGCCGAACGGCGTTTCAACGGGATACGGAGCCTGACCCTGCGCGCCAACACCAACCGTGTAAACCCGGATTCCATACGTCGCGGCAATTTTTGCGGCAGTAATGGGGTCTATCTCACCGCGATTGTTAACGCCGTCCGTCAACAAAATCATTACTTTGCTTTTTGCTTTACTATCCTTAAGGCGGTTGACGCCGTTTGCCAGCGCAAGGCCTATCGCCGTGCCGTCGGCAATCATGCCGTTTTTGACTTCACGAAGCAAGGTCTTCAGAACCGGATAATCCGTTGTGAGCGGGCATTGTGTAAAGCTTTCTGCGGAGAAAATCACCAACCCGATGCGGTCATTGGTGCGACCATCAATAAATTCATCGGCGACTTGCTTCGCGGCTTGCATACGATTGGGCGAAAAATCTTCCGCCAGCATGCTTCCCGAAATATCTAACAGCATCACAATATCAATTCCCTCGGTGGAGACATTTTCCCGGCTCGAAACCGATTGCGGTCGTGCAAGCGCAACGATCAAGCATGCCAACGCCAAGAGGCGAAGCGATATTGGACCATGTCCCAACCGTTCCCGCAATGACGGCTTTATGCGCTCAAACGCCTGAAGCGACGAGAACACAACCTCTGTGACCAGTTTCTTTCGCCGTCTCCAATAAACAAAAGCAAGAATTGGCACGAGAAGGAGTAACCACAGCACCCAGGGATATGCGAACGAATCACCGAACATTCGCTGTCTCCTCAACCGATTCTTCGGATTGTTCGGTCTCCACTGGTTTCATCGTGCGAATTATGTCGTATGCCCAGCGTAATTCGTTTTCATGCTCAACTGGGGTAGGGTTATATTTCGCAAACTTCACCAAATCCGCCGTCATAAAAAATGATTGAAACTCTTTTTTCAACGGCTCTGCTGGCGGCAACGATTTTAATTGAGCAAGAATTTCATCCGAAGTGGATTCCAGCGCAAGAATGCCGTACTGGTACTCAAGGAATCTTCTGATAATTTCTGTCGCTTCGGAATAATATTCTTTCACCTTGCCCTGCTGCCAGAGTTTTTTGTCTTCTAATTCGAGTAAAGCGGCAAGCGCCGCTTGAAATGGCGGTATAACAGGTTTGAGAGGAACAAACGCCGCCGCCCGTTGCTTTTTCTTTTTCCAATAATAATAGTACGCCCATCCGCTAGCCAGCACGACGGCTAACGCAATGAGGTAGGGAAGAAAGTCCTCGAACCTCCACGGCGAAAGGAGTGGCGGCTTGATGTCTTTAATATCCCCTTGAACATCAACAGCGACGCTATCAATTGTTAGAAACACGGGATTTGATTGAGCGAGACGGCTGGATGTGTCGCCTTCCGTTCTGTAAGCAAACTCAATCGGAGGTATAAATGTTTTTCCCGCTTCAAATGTAATCAGCCGCAACGCCCATGATTGTTTGCCGGCGGTCCCTTCGTTTGTTCGCTCAGACGGTTCGACTTTTAGAATCTCGAATTGCCCGATACTATCGTTAGAGGCAGGCTCAATCTGTTGGATGGTTTTTGGAAATTCCCCTTCAACCCGAGCCATTACCCACTCTCCGATTTTATAATGGGACGAGTCCGCGCGGGCAACAAGCTTAATCGCTTGTGAAAAAGCGGTGTTTACTAATACTATAATTACTATGGTCAGGTATTTCAGCATTTAATAGAAACTATCTCAAAATTAAAAATTTTGGGCTAAAGCCCTCATTTGTTATCGGTTTTTCCCCCCGACTTAAAGGTCGGGGTTATGATTACCTCAATGAGGCTGGGAATAACCACGTCCTTCAGGGCGTGGTTAACCATGGTATAGTTTTTTCTGGGCTTCAGCCCTGAAAATTTTGTGTCAAATAATCCCACTCCTTCACTATATCCCAAACCTCATCCGCAAGCTCTTCAGAAAGGCGATAGACTTCCAGTTTTTCAAAATTTGTTCTCGCCATCGGTTACCCCTGCTGTTTAAACAACGGACAAAATACTACTGACAACGGACAAAGAATTACCATCTTCGTTCCCTCAGCCTGAAGAAATCAATCAGCGGCTTCATGTAAGGCTGATCGAGTCGGATATCAATTGCATCAAGCTTTGATTTGATGAACACCGACCGCCGGGCTTGCTCCATTGTTTTTCGATAGGTGTTGTATGCGGAGCGGAGCTTTTTATCCGAGGTATCAATCCACCGTTGAGCGCCGGTTTCCGCGTCACGGAAAGTAATAAGCCCCACCTTCGGCAATTCATGTTCTCGCGGATCGAGCAACGCGACGCCGATGAGGTCATGGCGCTTGCCCGCGATGTGCAGAGCAGTCTCGTAGCCGCTGTCCATAAAATCCGAGATGACGAAAACGATGCTTCGTTTTTTGTTCACGTGGTTCAAATATTCCAACGCGGCTTTCAGGCTTGTGGCAGAGCTTTTTGGCTCGAATGAAAGCAACTCCCGCACAATTCTTAGCGCGTGAGAGCGCCCTTTGCGGGGCGGAATGAATTTTTCAATTTGATCCGAGAACAAAATCGCCCCCACCTTATCGTTGTTCTTCATTGCAGAAAAAGCAAGAATAGCGCTTAATTCCACCGCAATATCGCGTTTTAGCTGACCCTGAGAGCCGAAGAACTGCGAGCCGCTCATATCTATCAACAACATCACGGTTAGCTCGCGTTCCTCTTCGAACACCTTGATAAACGGATGATCCAGCCGCGCGGTAACGTTCCAATCAATCGAGCGCACGTCGTCGCCGAACTGGTATTCTCGGACTTCCGAAAATGCCATACCGCGCCCTTTGAAGACGGAGTGGTACTCGCCGGTGAACACCTGGTTCACCACGCCGCGCGTGCGGATTTCCAACTGCCGGACTTTTTTAAGAAGCTCTTTAGTTTCCATAAGAAAGCATGCCACCCCGCCTAAGGCGGGCAAGTAAAACACAAAGGCACAAAGAAAAACAAAAAATTTAACCGCAGAGGACGCCCACCTGCGTCGGGCAGGCAAAGAGCGCAGAGAAAAATAATAAAAAGCTTTTCTCCGCGTCCTCCGTGTGCTCTGCGGTAAAATGCTTTACGGTACCTCGACATGATTTAAGATTTCCTGCACGATCGTTTCCGACGTCACCTCTTCCGCTTCAGCTTCGTACGTTACCGCAACACGGTGGCGGAGGACATCCAAGCTGATGGCGCGCACGTCTTCCGGAATCACATACCCGCGCCGCTTGATAAACGCATGAGCTTTGCACGCAAGCGCAAGGTTGATCGTTGCGCGCGGCGATGCGCCGTAGCTGATCAGCGAAGCGATTTTTTCCATCTTATATTTCGCCGGCTCGCGCGTTGCAAAGACGATATCTAAAATATACCGCTCAATTTTTTCATCCATATAGACTTGTTTCACAACCTCGCGTGCGGAGAGAATGTCTTTCGGAGAAACGGCGGCTTTCACCTCTTTGTTATCGCCGGCGATATTCTGCCGCATGATGGCAAGCTCTTCTTCCCGAGTCGGGTAACCGATTTTTATCTTCAGCATGAAGCGGTCAACTTGCGCTTCGGGGAGCGGATACGTTCCTTCTTGCTCGATAGGGTTTTGCGTTGCAAGCACGAGGAACGGCTCATCCAGTTTAAACGTCTCTTCACCGATGGTGACCTGCCGCTCTTGCATGGCTTCGAGCAACGCACTTTGCACCTTCGCAGGCGCGCGGTTGATTTCATCCGCGAGGATGAAGTTCGCGAAGAGGGGACCGCGCCGCGTGAAGAACTTGCTTTCCTTCTGATTGTAAATCTGTGTGCCGATGAGATCGGCGGGGAGCAGATCCGGCGTGAACTGTATCCGCTGGAACTTTGCGCTGATTGCAGACGCGAGCGTTTTGATGGTGAGCGTTTTTGCCAAGCCCGGAACGCCTTCGAGCAAAATATGGCCGTTGCACAGCAAACCGATGAGCAAACGGTCCACCATTTGTTTTTGCCCGACGATGACCTTGCCGACTTCCACATTGAGAGCCTCGATAAACGCGCTTTCGCGCTGTATCATCTCGTTAATTGACTTTATATCCACGAATACCTCCTGAAGTTGAGTTGTCTATAATCCCGCACATATTTGACGAAAAAATAAGCCCTGAGTTCCGTTACAATCAATAAAAATGAAGCGAGCCACGCGACAAATTCGGAATGAACCTGAGGGCGGCTCGTAAAAAAATCGCAAGGCTTCTTACAATCAAGAACGTAAAAACTACCCGCTGAGAAAATGGAACGCGGAAAAATCGGAAAAAACTTGGAAACAGTGCCGATAAAATCTTCAAATATTTTAAATCGGCTTTTATCAGTTTTTTCTGATTTTTCAGTGTGCTATTATTTTTTGAGCGGGAGACGGGACTCGAACCCGCGACGTCCAGCTTGGGAAGCTGGCATTCTACCACTGAATTACTCCCGCAAAATAAACTTTTTGTTTGCTTGGTCCCGTCTCGTAAAACAAGACGGGATTCTGAAAATGGCAACTGCTTGCCGACGTTGTCGGCGGCGCCCCGTTGCACGGGGCAAGACAGGCCATTTTCGAAGAAGCTGGCATTTTTACCCGCCATGTTTTATGGTGGGCTACCACTGCCTGCCCCGCTGTTTTTTAGCGGGGAATTACTCCCGCAAATAAATTTTGTAAGCTTGGCCCCGTCTCGTAAAACAAGACGGGATTCTGAAAATGGCAACTGCTTGCCGACGTTGTCGGCGGCGCCCCGTTGCACGGGGCAAGACAGGCCATGTTCGAAGTTGTCGGCGGCGCCCCGTTGCACGGGGCAAGACAGGCCATGTTCGAAGAAGCTGGCATTGCACCCGCCGTTTTTTTTGGTGGGTTTACCCGCCACTCTTGATGGCGGGTTTATCCGCCGATCTTTATGGCGGGTTACCACTGCCTGTCCCGCTGCTCTTTAGCGGGAAATTACTCCCGCAAACAAACAGAGAATTTTTCATAATATAGCACATCTCCGCTCCACTTTCAACCGCGTCTTCACTACTTGCTAAATCCACATCTATCCAGTATCTTCTGTGTGCAGGTGAGTATTATTTACATATCGCACTGATGTTTGTGGTTAAAAAACCGCGTGGCCCTGCAACAAGTTTTTTCGTAGGCTCCGTTCCTGCCGGTTTGAGCGATTCAAAAAATAGTTGAAGTTATTTTTTTCTCAACATCGAATTACTGTGCGCTTTTTTATTATAAGAGTAAGTGCTATTATTACTTTCACAACCGTTTGAAAGGCTTGCCAT
This sequence comes from Ignavibacteriales bacterium, assembly GCA_016194505.1. Lineage (GTDB taxonomy): Bacteria > Bacteroidota > Ignavibacteria > UBA10030 > UBA10030 > JACQBK01. The sequence continues at coordinate 20,997 of JACQBK010000012.1, forward strand.
GCCGAAAAGAACGTTCCTCTCATCACTCCTCGCATATTGTTTTCTGCTTGCAATCGGAAGCGGGAATATTTCCGCCCTCCTTGCTCAGGGATACACGCTGAGCGTGCAAGAGCTATCATCCGGCGGCATTGCGCCCTCTCAGCTTGCGAAAATAAATCAGCAGGTTCAGTATTCGATTACCCTTTCATTCAGCGCTCAGCAAGTCGAAGAAATTCTTGCACAGCGTCCAACACAGATTACAGTCGAGCTTCCTTCGGTGTTGCCGTTGCAACGAACGATCGTACTTTCAGCATTTGAGATTTTTACTCCCGATGCAAAATCGTATGTCGGCACAGTAACCGGCGACAAGGAAATTTCTTTTCGGAATGAGTGGGCTTCGTACCGCGGACATCTGCAAGGAGACGACCGATCGGTTGTCGTCATGAATTTTTCCAAGCAAGGCGTTGATGCGATGTTCTCGTTAAGCAATGCTCAATATTTTATTCGCCCTATAGCCGGGGAGCAAAGCACTATGGAACGACCCTCCATGTTCTTCTCCTCTGCGGCAGAGAAAGGAACGACACCGTTCCGGTGCGGGCTTCGCGATGAAAAAGCTGCCGCGGCAATGGAAGCAATTATCCAAGATATCCAATCGCGCAATTTTGGTGCCGAGTCGCAGAAAGGAAAAACCGCCGGACAGCGTTTGAACTTCAATCCCGCACCAACCTCCAATCTTTTCGGTCCCGCAATTTCAACGGACACGATTGAAGTGCGCGTTGCCCTCGAAGGGGATTACACATTTTTCCAACTTATGGGAACAGCCCAAGCGGCAACGAACTTAATGACTTCAGCGGTGACGTATGCTTCCGCAATCTACTTGCGGGATGTGAACGTTAAGCTTGTTATTCCTTTTACGCGAGTGTGGGATACCCCTAACGATCCATATTCAAACACAGATATTTTTACCACACTCAACGAGTTCGTAAATTATTGGCGGCTGAACATGGGCACTGTTGATAGAACAACCGCCCATCTGTTTACAAGCCCGACAGGTTGGATGAGCAGCTTTGGCGTCGCCGGAATTGCACGGCTCAATACATTATGCAATCCGGAAGAAGCATACGCCGTTACATCCGTGAAACTACCGAACGGCACCGAGCATTTGATGACATTCGCTCACGAGCTTGGACATAATTTTGGTGCGTATCATACGCATAGCTGTCTCTGGCCTAACGGACCGATTGATTTTTGCTCCGCAGTGGAAGGCGGATGCTATAGCGGTCCCACCGTTAATCAAGAAGGAACCATCATGAGTTATTGCGGCACGCGCAGAGCGGAGTTCGGCGCTATCGTGAGCAGTTTGATGCGAAGAACCGTAGAAACCTCTTGGTGCGCACCTTCTGTGCCAAGCATGGCGGTAGCGCAATCGGATTCGGTGTTTATTGAATCATTATTCTCTGCTACCGGCGGAACAGCTTGGCTGAATAAGACGAATTGGCAATCCGGCAGAGTGCCAGGGCGCTACGGCGTTGCCGTGCGCTCAGGCCGCGTGGTGTCGATTGATCTTCCGGCAAATAATTTGATTGGCACGCTCCCACAGGGACTGGAAAATCTCACGGCTCTGCGCAAGCTTAATCTCTCAGGCAAAAATTACCATCATGATATGCAAGTCCAGCCGCACTCGCAGAGCCTTGAGCGGTTTAACGCAAATAGAATTTCCGGACAAATCCCCACAAACATCGGACAGCTCACCGCGCTGGAGTTCCTTGATCTCAGCAATAACCTTTTGAACGGAACAATCCCCTCACAGCTCAGCGCACTGCAACAATTGCGCTGGCTCAATCTATCCGAGAATTTCGATCTTGGCGGAACAATTCCTTCTTCATTAGGCAGTTTGCTGAATCTTGAGCTGTTGGATTTATACAGAGTGGGTAGACTGACGGGATCTATTCCACCTCAGTTGGGAAGCGCAACACAATTACGGGTGTTGATTCTTTCTGAGGACCGCAGTTTGACCGGTTCGATTCCAACGGAACTTGCCAGCATCCCGAAGCTGAGGCTGTTGAAGCTCGATAACTGTGCATTGACGGGAACGATCCCGACGGGATTAGCAAACGTTACCACGCTTGAGCAGATTGTGTTATCCAACAACAAACTGACCGGCTCAATTCCAGCAGATATCGGCAATCTTCTTGCTCTGAATACCCTCTCCCTCGATCTCAATCAATTGACGGGCACCATCCCTGCGTCCATCGTAAACCTGACGAAGCTCTCGTGGCTGGACCTCAGCGACAACCAGCTTACGGGGTCCATTCCCGCGGGCATCGGCAACATAGACTTGATGCACCTAGGTCTTGGCAACAATAAACTGACAGGACAGATTCCGGTTACCTTAGGAAAACTTTCCAGTCTTCTGGATTTTATCATTAGCGGCAATCAACTCACAGGGACAATTCCCGATACACTGCGCAACCTTGGCAAAAACGCCGTGAGCGATTTCGGCGGACTTTTGATGTTTAGAGTTGGTGATAACCAACTCACAGGACCCGTCCCGTCATGGTTAAGTCAATTATCCACAGTCAGCCAACTTGATATCGGCGGGAACTTGCTTGATGCTCAGAACGCTCCGATTCCCGATTGGATTCTCAACCGCTCCGGATGGGTCATTCTTCATTTGCATAATTTACAATACACGGGGGCATTTCCAACTCAGCTCATGACAAAGACATCGTTGCAATCGTTGAAGCTTTCGGGAAATAAATTCACGGGATCAATTCCCACAACAATCGGCAACTTATCAGGATTAAGCACCCTCTGGCTTTCCAACAATCAACTTACGGGATCTATTCCTTTCCAATTGGGAAATGCCCAGGGGATGAGAGATTTGCGGTTGAACAACAATCAGTTTTCCGGAGCGCTTCCTGCCGAAATCGGGAACATGAGAAATCTTCAGTACGGTTATTTTGATTTCAACCAGTTCAGCGGCGCGGTGCCGATAGAGTTTGAACAGCTCGGCAGTATGGTTCAGCTTGCGTTGAATGATAACGATCTGACAAGCGTTCCGGATTTAACTCGGCTCGCCCTGCTTCATTCGGATCCGACTTCATTTCTTTCTGTTGAAAACAACCGGCTCACGTTTACGACGCTTTCCACAATCGTAGGCTTCAACACGCAGGCGCCGCTTGTAAAATTCACGTACGCTCCACAAAAAATTCACGTACGCTCCACAAAAGTCATACGGAACCGCACAAACGATTTCTCTTGCGCCCAGAACGGGCGTAACCTTGGCGGCTGAGGCGAACGACCAGGGCAATACCTATCAGTGGCTGAGGAACGGCGTTGCTGTAAGCGGAGCGACGGCTTCTTCGTACGTGATCTCGAATGCGAGCACGGCGGATACGGGGCAGTATGTCGTGAACGTGAAGAACGCGAGCGTGCCGCTGTTGACATTACAACGAGCGCCATACAGAGTAACCCTGACATCCATTCCGGTTGCGGATGTGCCGACTCTGGTATTCCCCGCGACAGGCGCAACGAACGTGCTGGAAACTATTTCCTTGAAATGGAACCGCGCACTCGATGCGACGGCGTACACAGTTCAGTTTGGAACCGACAGTCTTTTTACGACCACCATAATGAACGACTCTACGATAACAGATACGTTGAAGCAGGTGGGACCCCTGAGCTTTCAGACAAAGCATTTCTGGCGCGTGAAGGCGAGAAATACCGCAGGCTCCAGCGGCTATTCACCGACGTTCTCATTCACCGTAGGCAAAGCCGTGCCCTTTGCGCCCGCGCTTCTTCAGCCGACGAACGGCTCCATCAACCAGTCGCTAAGCCCCACGCTGCGTTGGGCGAAAGCAACCCGCGGGCAAACGTACCGCGTGCAGGCTTCGGCAGACCCGCAATTCGGATCAATGTTTGTCAACGATTCAACGCTGACCGATACGCTTCGACAAATAGGACCTCTTGTTAATAACCTCACGGTGTATTGGCGGGTGCAATCCACGAACACAGACGGGACGGGACCTTTTTCGGATGTCTATTCATTCACCACGAGCAAATTATTGCCGGCG
>JACQBK010000036.1 GCA_016194505.1 Ignavibacteriales bacterium
GTGGATAAAAAACAATTGCAAGAGTTGCATATTAAGAATGTATAAGCGGGTTCATGAAAGAGAAAATTCGCATCGCAAGCGGTCAAGGTTTTTGGGGTGATTTACTTACTGCTCCGATTGACCAGGTGACCAAAGGTCCCATTGATTATATGATGATGGATTATTTAGCTGAGGTTACGATGTCCATCATGCAGAAGCAAAAAAGGAAAGACCCTAAGCTTGGCTATGCCAAAGACCTCGTCGAGCTGATGGAGAAAATTCTCCCCACCTGTGTGGAAAAAAATATCAAGGTCATTACCAACGGTGGGGGAGTCAATCCGATTGCCTGCAGTGAAGCAATCCTCGAAGTTGCACGAAAGCGAGGCATCAAGAATCTAAAAATTGGCGTTGTGCTTGGAGATGATATTCTTGATAACATTGACGAGTTGCGGAAGCAGGGAATCGAATTAAAAAACATGGAAAGCGGCGATCCGGCAAGCACGGTGCGGGACCGACTGCAAAGTGCGAACGTTTACTTTGGAGCATTTCCGGTTGTAGAAGCACTTAACGGTGGTGCACAAATTGTTATCACAGGTCGGACGACAGACACCGGATTAACACTTGCACCGATGATTTATGAGTTCGGTTGGTCAAATAGTGATTGGGATAAACTTGCTGCGGGGACTGTCGCCGGGCATATTATGGAATGCGGCGGACAAGCTTCCGGTGGAAATTTTTCGGCAGATTGGCAGTCGGTTCCTGATCTTGCCCACATCGGATTTCCGATTGCAGAGGCATATCCAAACGGAGAAATAATTATCACCAAACACGAAAATACCGGCGGAATGGTTACGGTCCAAACGGTAAAGGAACAATTACTCTACGAAATCGGCGACCCAACACAATACATTACTCCCGATTGCGTCGCGGATTTTACGACGATTCAGCTTCAACAAGCGGGAAAAGACCGCGTGAAGATGAGCGGAGTGAAGGGCAAACCTGCAACAGAGTTTTATAAAGTTTCTATGTCGTATCTCGATGGCTACACGGCTGTAGGAACATTGACGTATTCTTGGCCCCAAGCATTAGAAAAAGCAAAAAAGGCTGATGAGATTTTACGCACGCGCATTCAAGATTTAAAGTTAGAGTTTGAAGAAATTCGGACGGAATATCTCGGTTATAATTCCTGTCACGGGCCATTAGCAAAAGAAATTCAGGATCCGAACGAAGTCGTGCTTCGCATTGGAGTCCGCGGGCAAAACTACAAAGCGGTTGAACGATTTGGCAAGGAGCTTGCCCCGTTAATTTTAACCGGTCCGCCCGCCGTAACGGGTTTTGCCGGCGGCAGACCAAAGCCGAGTGAGGTGATTTCGTACTGGCCGGCGTTGATTCCCAAAAAAGCCGTGACTCCGCAAGTAAAAATTATGGAAGCGTAACGATGAAAGTCCACCTTCTTCAAATTTGTCACGCGCGCTCCGGGGATAAAGGAGATACGGGAAATGTGGGGCTTATCGCCCGCAAGGAAGAGTTTTATCCCATCATCAAAAAATACGTGACTCCAGAGCGCGTAAAAAAGCATTTCGGCGAAATGGTTCTGGGAAACGTGGAACGGTTCGAGCTTCCTAATTTGTGGGCGTTGAATTTCCTTTTGCACGAAGCGCTCGGTGGTGGCGGAACGAAATCATTAAAGAACGATGCGCAGGGCAAAACGCTCAGCGCCGCATTGCTTCGCATGGAAATCGAAATTGAAGAACGGATACAGGTGTAACGATGTTTGATGATCTGCGGGAAAAATTGAACGAAGAAAAAAAGAGACTTGTTTCTCTAAGGGGGTATCTTTGACCTTGATAAGAAAGAGGCAGAGATTGATCAGTTACAAGCGAAGACCAATGAACCTAGCTTCTGGAATGATAACACGTCAGCCCAAAAAGTGATGCAAGCTATCAACTCCCGTAAAGAATGGGTTGATGGCTGGAACAAATTGAACGCGTTAGCGCAAGATACCGAAACGCTCATCGAGTTGGCAGAGGAAAGCAACGAGCAGGGTGTCGTAACGGAAATCATGAACGATCTCAAGAAGCTCGAAAACGAGATAGGGCAGCTTGAGTTTAAAAATATGCTGGGTGGGGTGGATGATGAGAAAAGTGCGCTGTTGATTATTCACTCCGGTGCAGGAGGAACGGAATCCCAAGATTGGGCACAGATGCTGTTGCGCATGTATACCCGCTGGTGTGAGCGGAATGGCTTCAAGGTCTATCTTGCCGATATACTCGATGGTGAGGGAGCAGGAATAAAAAGCGCAACCGTTGAAGTGATAGGCAAATTTGCGTATGGTTATCTCAAAGCGGAAATAGGCGTTCATCGTTTGGTAAGGATTTCTCCATTTGATGCCAATGCACGGCGTCACACATCGTTTGCCTCCGTTTTCGTATATCCTGAAGTGGAAGACGATGTTGAAATAGAAATTAACCCTGCCGATTTGAAAATTGATACGTTCCGTTCGGGCGGCAAAGGCGGACAGAACGTCAACAAGGTCGAGACGGCTGTTCGTATTACGCACGTTCCTACGGGTATCATCGTTGCATGCCAGCAGGAACGGTCGCAGTTTCAAAATCGCGAACGGGCAATGAAAATGTTAAAGTCTCGTCTCTATCAACTCAGGCGAGAAGAAGAAGAAGCTCGGCTCAGCGTCATTGAAAGCTCAAAGAAAAAAATCGAATGGGGAAGCCAAATTCGCTCATACGTTTTCCAACCATACACGATGGTAAAGGATCATCGCACGGGTGTTGAAACGAGCGATGTCCATGCCGTTATGGATGGTGAGATTGATGAGTTCATCAAAAACTATCTCCTCGAGTTGGGAGCAAAAAAATAATTTCCGTCAGCATTTCGAATTTCTTGTTTTCTTAACTCTTCATGCCCGTTTCTTTTTTTATAGCCCTCCGGTATCTTCGATCCCGCCATAACCGCGGTTTTATTTCATTTATTACATTTATCGCCATTATGGGCGTCATGCTGGGCGTTGCCGCGCTCATTATTACCCTTTCTGTTTTAAACGGGTTTGAGCGGACAATTAAAGAAAATATTGTCAGCTTTACTGCTCACATGCAGCTTTTTGCTTTTCAAAACCAACTGCTTACCAAATCCGATCAAACGATTGAAAAAGTAAAAGGCAAATATCCTGAAATCCTCGAGATGGCTCCCTACCTCTCGCGGGAAGGGATGATTCGCTCCGAAGCATCTACTGACGGAGTTCTGATAAAAGGCGTTGACCCCACGAATGATGTATCGGCTGCAAAGGATCGTCTTGTCGAGGGACAATATGATTTGGAAGAACATGACCGGGGTGTTCAGGGCATTATCATTGGTCGAAGGCTGGCACAAAAGCTCGAAGTTACCATTGGCAATAGGGTTCTGCTTCTTTCGTTAGGCGGTTCGGCATTATCCCTTACCCAAACAAGAGTGATTCAGTTTGAAGTTCGTGGTTTATATGAAACAGGCATGGCGGATTATGACGAGGCATATGTGTATCTCAATCTCAAGAACGCCCAGCGCCTTTTCGGTGTAGGACCACTTGTTTCGGGGTACGACATCATGGTCAATGATATGAGCAAGCTTCCTTCATTGGCGGGAGAAATTCCCGAGTATTTGGGGTACCCGTATTATGCCCGAACAACCGACCAGATGAATCGAAACCTTCTTACATGGGTTGAGCTTCAGAAAAAACCGATTCCTATTATTATCGGTCTCATTATTATTGTTGCGACAGTAAATATTATCGGCACGTTGTTAATGATGGTGATGGAAAAGGCAAAAGAAATTGGTATCCTTCGCACCCTCGGTTCCGATGCAAAAAAATTGAAGCATATATTCCTTATCCAAGGAATGTTTATCGGTGTCATCGGAACAATATTGGGCAACCTTATCGCATTTATAGTATGTTGGATTGAGTTACGCTATAAATTTTTCTCGCTTCCGTCGGGAATTTACTACATGACGCACGTTCCCATCGAGCTTAATGCCAGCGTGTTTCTCATCGTAAGCGCATTAGCATTGCTGATGTGCTTTCTTTCTTCATATCTTCCCTCGCGATTTGCCGCTCAACTTGATCCTTTACAACTGATTCGGTTCAATTAATGAACTTCGAGCAATCCATAGCGTTGCGGTATCTCGTTTCAAAAAAACACATTGGATTTGTCTCTGTTATATCTCTTATTTCGATAGTCGGAGTAACGATTGGCGTCGCCGCTCTTATTGTTGTGCTCTCCGTGTTTAATGGGTTTGGCGAATTGGTAACTTCCATCCTCATCAATTTTGACCCGCACATAAGAGTTGAAAGCCCTAAACAATCTACGTTAGCTTCGTATCAGCCATTGACCGAATATGCCTTGAAACAAAAGGAAGTGACGGGGCTTTCGCCCTTTGTTATCGGCAAAGCCGTGATTGTTTCTCGGAATACGAACAAGGTTGTGAACATTAAGGGCATTGATGATAAGCAAATTGCTTCCGTCTCCGGGCTGAAGGACAAAATTGTTCTCGGGGCAGTCGCTTTTGATGGAAACAATAAGAATGGCATTGTACTGGGCATGACGCTTGCCGACCGTCTTGGTGCAGTTGTGGGAGACACAATTTCAATTGTAAGCCTTGCCGGTTCGGAGATGGCGTTGCTGCAACTCGGTCAGCCGTTAATTCGCCGCTTTCATGTTGTAGGAATTTATGAGTCGAATAACAAAGACTACGATTCGTATTATGCCTATATTGGGCTTGGAGCGGCGCAATCCCTTTTCAATCTCGAGGATCGTATAAGCGGTGTTGAGATGCGCCTTACGACGATTGACGATTCGGAGTTTTTTAAAATTGTGCTTCTTAATAAATTCGGCGCACAGTACAGAGTGTTGACGTGGTACGATTTGCATCGTGATTTATATTCTGTCATGAAAATCGAACGATGGATGGCATACATCATTCTTTGTCTTATTATCGGTGTCGCGTCATTTAATTTGCTCGGCTCGCTGACGATGTCCGTCATCGAGAAAACCCGTGATATCGGTATTCTTAAGTCTATGGGTGCAACGGATAAGAATATCGTCCGTATTTTTATGTTTGAGGGAATATGGGTCGGTGTGGTCGGTAGTCTCCTGGGGCTTGGATCAGGTTTGCTGTTCGTGTATATTCAAGCACACTACCATATTTTTCCGCTCGACCCGACTGTGTATATTATTCCTTCAATTCCTGTTCAAGTGAACATCAGTGATCTTGTCATTGTTACATTGACCGCGCTGGGTCTTTGCTCCTTAGCGGCATTATATCCCGCAAAGCGAGCGGCAAAACTTATTCCGGTTGAGGCTATCCGATGGGAATAAACCAGAAGAAAATTTTGCTCAAAGGGGAGGAACTATGGAAAGAATATCCAACTGGAAAGAATCTTTCGTTGCAAGTTCTTAAAGGGGTGAACATCGAAGTCCGGGACGGAGAGATGGTTGTCATCGTTGGACCGTCCGGTTCAGGAAAAAGCACACTTCTCCATTTGCTCAGCGGATTGGATCGGGTCACTTCCGGAAAAGTGATCTTTGATGGGATGGAAATTAGCACATTTTCGGACGAACAGCGTGCAGGATTTCGCAACATCAAACTCGGGTTTGTATTCCAATTTCACCATTTGTTGTCAGAATTTTCGGCTCTTGAAAATGTCGCGATGCCCGCGCTTATCAAAGGTGAGTCTCTAAAAACTGCAAGCGTAAGGGCGATGGAGCTCTTGCACGAGGTTGGAATTCAAGATCGCTCCAATCATAAACCCAATGCCTTATCCGGGGGAGAGCAACAGCGGGTTGCGGTAGCAAGGGCTTTAATGAATTCTCCCCGTTTGATTATAGCCGATGAACCCTCGGGAAATTTGGATGAACAAAATGGCGCGAAACTTCATCAATTGCTTGTAGAACTTACCCAAAAAAGAGGTCTAACGTTTGTCGTTGCCACCCATAACCCGGATTTGGCAAAAAGGGCAAATAGAGTTTTGCAATTAGTAGATGGAAAATTAGTGACGGGAATGAAAGCTGCTGTTTAAATTTGGTAAAATTAGGGCTTGACATTTATAGGAAATGATGTAAATTTCGCTTTGACCTGAACGACAGTTACTCCCCTGACTGTTGTTACAAAACGGTCAAGCCCGGCGTACCCCCCAACGCTGGGCTTTTTGTTATAACGAGAACGAAGGAAAATTTTTATGGCACGAGTTGAAATAAAATCGAGCGCGAAACGAAAAACGAAACCCGGAACGTTTCCGTTCACAAAAACAAACTACCAGATTCTCGGCGTCGGATTGGTGCTCATCATTTTAGGGTACATCGCACTCGGACAAGAGCCATGGGATGGAACAATGCCTCTTGTTGTCGCGCCGATTTTATTGGTAGTAGGGTATTGTGTCGTCATTCCTCTTGGAATTTTATATAGAAGAAAAGCTGATCAACAACTGCACGAAACTGCTGCCCCCGTTGAGCCGCAAGCCTGACTTCTTCCCAAATTGCTGCTTGAACATTCAGTTTTTTTTGGCTATATTAAAATCGGATTTGTTGAGATGTACGGATGTAAATCTTGGCCGGGCGTGTAGCTCAGGGGTAGAGCATCTGCCTTTTAAGCAGAGGGTCGATGGTTCGAAGCCATCCACGCTCACGTTGTTAAATAAAAAATCAAATGAAAAAATTGAAAATAGCGATAGTAGAAAAGTTATTTTTATATTTTTCAGCCAGAGGCTGATCCGCCTTTGGCGGAGAATTTTCAATTTTGCATTATCATTGCCCGGATGGTGGAACTGGCAGACACACCGTCTTGAGGGGGCGGCGCCCGTAAGGGCATGCGAGTTCAAGTCTCGCTCCGGGCACTTCCATTGACTACTCAGATAAAAACCTGAACAAATCGAAAAGGGACGAAGACGCACTTCGTCCCTTTTTTGTTATGCCAATGTTTATCCATGAAGAACCCCGCCTCATATAGATTGACAGTGAGAGAAGAGCAGTGCATGCTCATTGCTACATTGCTCGCGATTGGGAAGCGGCAAAAAGCATTCTCTGCAATGAAACGAGCCATAGAGAATGACCAACTTCCACGGAAATTTTTCGCTGAGCTGTTGCTTCATCTTTCCCTGTTTCTTGGGTTCCCCATTATGTTGGACGGTCTTGAAAAACTTTACGTCATACGCCCGACCAAGCAACGTCTCAACTTGAAACAACCGAGCAGGAATACGCTGAGAAGAAAAGGCATCAGTATTCTGACACGCATTTACGGGGAACAAGCACAGCGAGTATTGAAAAACCTCAACGTCCTTCATCCCGAGCTCAGTGAACGAATTGTTGAGGATGCGTATGGACGGATTCTTTCGAGAAAAGGATTAACTCTGCAGGAACGCGAACTTATCAATGTGACCGTCCTTTCCATTCAAGGCTATCATAGACAGCTTTTTTCGCATCTTCGCGGCGCGATGAGGGTGGGAGTACCTCATAAAAAAATAAGGACAACGTTACAAAAGGTACGTACGATTTCGAACATCAATGTCAACGAAGCGTTAAAAATGCTTGATGAAATCAGTGCTACTCGTCTATAGCTTTTGTAACTTTGACTTTGAAAGCAGGTAGTCGTATTTTTGCATTAACGTATGGAAATTGGCGTTCATATTATTGTCAAGGGATTGGTGCAGGGGGTGGGGTTTCGCTATTATGTCGTACGGCAGGCTTCGCAACTTGGCTTACCGGGCTACGTCCATAATCTTTATAATGGAGATGTTGAGATTGAGGTAGAAGGTGATCGTTCTCTTATCGAAGAGTTTATTAAACAAGTAAAGATTGGTCCCAGTTCCGCTCAAGTAAAAGACTTGAAAATTGAATGGACCGAATGTCAAAACAAGTTCAAAGGATTTGAGGTCAGATAAATGAAACAGGCATTTCCCCGCGTTGGTATAGGCTATGATGTTCACAAGTTTGCACTAAAACGAAAACTTGTCGTAGGCGGCGTAACGATTCCGTATAAGCAAGGTTTGCTTGGTCACTCGGACGCCGATGTTTTACTGCATGCCCTCTGCGACGCACTGCTCGGAGCCGGGGCATTAGGGGATATCGGTAAGCATTTTCCCGATACCCAGATGAAGTACAAAAATATTTCCAGCGTAAAGTTCCTTGCCTCTGTTGGGAAGCTTTTAAAAGAGCATAGTTTCCGCATCATCAATGTGGACTCTACTCTGATCTTGCAGGAACCGAAGATTGCAAAGTATATTCCTGCCATGCAGAAAAACATTGCCAAGGTGTTGAATATCAAGCCTAATCAAGTTTCGATTAAGGCAACGACGAATGAAGGTATTGGCTTTATCGGAAGAGGAGAAGGTTGCGCGGCTCTTGCAATTGCAACGATTGTTCAAAGTGTAAAATAAACTGCCCATGGAAGATATAGTTAACAATCTCAGCGCTATCAGCCCATTGTGGGTTTATGTTGCCATTGCGAGCATTGCATATATTGAAAATATTTTCCCGCCGTTCCCAAGCGATGTTATTGTTGTGTTCGCCGGGTCGTTAATAGGCGTCGGCACTATTGATTTTACCACTGCGTTATTACTTTCAACGGTAGGAAGCACGCTCGGTTTTATGACGATGTATAAGATTGGCCATTGGTTTGGTCATCGAATTCTTGAAGAGGGTAAAATTAAATTTATCCCTAAAGAAGGCGTTTTAAAAGTTGAAAGCTGGTTCCAAAAGTACGGTTACTGGATTATTATCGCAAACAGGTTCCTCTCCGGAACACGCGCAGTTGTTTCTTTTTTTGCCGGACTGTCCGAGCTTTCGCTTATGAGAACAACAATACTGTCTTTTCTCAGCGCGATGCTATGGAATTCTATTCTCCTCTTCGCGGGACAGAAACTCGGACAAAATTGGCGAGAAATAGGCTTTTATCTCGAAACATATACTAAGACCGTTACGGCAATCTTGGTCGTCGGTGCATTACTCGTAGCGGCTCGCTATATTTATAAGCGAACAAATAACGCATCGCAACAGCCAAACAATAAGTAAGTGTAGAAAGACATTAGAGTGCTTGATTTTTTCTATTCAATTGATTTGAATATATTTTACTTCGTCAACCAGACTCTTCAAAACGCTCTGTTTGATGTCGTGATGCCGTTTGTTACCGATATCAACAAGAAACCACTGGCTCTTGTTATCGTTGGTATGTTATGGATTTTATTGCTTTGGAAAGGCGGACGGAACGGAAAAATTGCAGCGCTGTTGCTCATTCCCACAATTGCTTTGAGTGATCAGCTCAATAGTTCGTTTTTGAAATACCTCATCGAACGTGCCCGCCCATGTCATGTGCTTTCGGATGTTCATTTGCTTGTCAGTTGCGGCAGCGGATATTCGTTCCCCTCCTCACATGCAGTCAACAATTTTGCCGGCGCAATTGTATTGGCGTATTTCTTACCCCGCTGGACTTGGGCATTCTTTACATTTGCCGGCATCGTTGCTTTTTCCCGTGTGTATGTTGGTGTGCATTATCCATCGGATGTGCTCGGAGGTTCCATTGTTGGCTTGATGTGCGGCGGTTTGATTATCATTGTGTATAATCGGATTGAACATTGGTGGTTCAATCGAAGAAAACAGCCGACACAAGCCCCATGATGACTGATTCTTCTCTGCTTCAGCCTTCGCCGCAAAGCAATGCCTGGTATCGTATTGCTCTTGCCGTTTCATCGGGTGTGATGCTGGGTCTTGCATTCCCGCCGTCTCCGTTGTACTCACTTGCGTATGTCGGGCTGATTCCATTGTTGCTGTTGGTCGAGATTATGAAATCAACCGGACAGCTTCTCCGTTATTCCTATTTGGCATTATTTATTTTTCATGCGCTTACCGTTTATTGGACCGGAGGATTTGTCCACGCCCATGATACATGGATGATGGCGGCAGGGCTTGCGTTGTTGCTTGTTCATCCAATGTTCTATTGGCCCTCGATTCTTTTATACACGTATGTCAAAAAGCGCCTTGGATTAGTTGCCGGATTGATTTCATTACCTTTTTTGTGGATTTCGTACGAGTACATCCATTCGCTTGGCGAGTTTTCTTTCCCGTGGATGACACTCGGTACTAGCCAAGCGTATGACGTATACCGGAGTCAAATAACCGAATATACGTCGGTGTACGGCTTATCGTTCATTCTTATTGCGTTCAACATCGTCGGATTTGTGTTGCTTGTAAATTTGGGAACGGGAAGATGGCGTGTTCGTTCGGCAAAATCTATTACCGCCTTTGTTACGTTGGCTTTGCTATACTTTTTGCCGTGGTTTTATGGCGCTCGTGTGATATCTCGTTATGAAAAAGAAACCAATCGTAAATCGTTAAGCGTTGGTGTGATCCAACCCAATTTTAACCCATGGGAAAAATGGGGAGAGGGGTTTATCGGTAAGTGGGATTCGTATGAACAACAGTTCAAAACATTTCAATACCAAACAAAACTTCTTGTCCAGCAACAACCAAATCTCGATCTTATCGTGTGGCCCGAGACGGCAATTCCGTTTCAAATTTTGTTGCCGACGTACTCCGGGCTTTTACAGAATATGCAGGAGACGGTGGATTCAGTCCACACACCGATTTTCACCGGCTTAGCGCATCGAATGTTTTATGATTCACTGCATGCGCCCATTACTGCAACGAAATCGCGTTATGGTAGTATTTACTTTGATGATTTTAATTCCGCAACAATCTTTACGCCGAATAATTATGTCGGACCAATCTATAAAAAAATTATCTTGGTGCCGTTTGCTGAGAGAATTCCTTACGCCGAAACATTTAGGTTTCTTATCGAGCCTCTCAAATGGAATGTCGGTATCGGCATGTGGGGAATTGGGAAAGATAGTATAATTTTCTCTCTCCCCTCAGCGGGTAACGAGCGTATCAATTTTTCCAGCATTATTTGCTATGAATCCGTCTATCCGAATTATGTAAGGCAGTACGCCAAAAAGGGAGCGCAGTTCCTCATCATCATTTCCAACGATAGCTGGTGGGGAAACACGTCGGGAGCGTACCAACACGCAAGCTATGCAAGCTTTCGGGCAATAGAAAACCGCAGATGGATCGTCCGTTCTACTAATGGGGGCATTTCAGCTTTTGTTGACCCTTTGGGGCGATTGCATAACGAAACGAAGCTTTACAGTGCTGCCAGCCTGACAGGTGAAATACAACCGCGCAATGAGCAAACGTTTTATACAAAACACGGCGACATCTTCGCTATCGTGTGTTTGTTTTGCTCTGGGCTATTTATTATCTTAAGCATCAGTATTTCATTACGAAAAAAAACTGCCTTCTGATTATGAGCGCTATTATAGATTTGCGAAGTGATACCGTCACGAGACCAACCGCCGCTATGCGCCAAGCAATGGCTCAAGCCGAAGTTGGTGATGATGTTTTTGGCGAGGACCCGACAGTTAATAAATTGCAAACAAAAGTTGCAGAGTTGTTGGGAAAGCCCGCCTCATTGTTCACTCCAACAGGAGTGATGGCAAATCAGCTTGCATTGAAGTGCCACACCCAGCCGGGAGATGAAGTCATTGTCGAAGAAGCGTCGCATATTTTTAATTATGAAACGGCTGCACCTTCCATTCTTTCAAATGTGCAGTTGCACACCATTAAAGGAACAAGGGGAATACTTCGTGTCGAACAATTGGGGCCTGCGGTTCGCTCAAATGCGTATTATATGCAACGGACTTCTTTAATTTGTCTTGAAAATACGCATAACAGCGGCGGCGGGACAATCTATCCTCTTGATGAAATCAAAAGCATTAGTGCGTTTGCAAAAACAAGAGGCATTTCCTTGCATCTCGATGGCGCTCGGTTGTGGAATGTGTGGGCGGCGACAGGCATTCATCCCAAGGAATATGCGCAGTACTTCGATTCGGTTGCGGTGTGTTTCTCGAAAGGGTTGGGCGCGCCGGTTGGATCGGCATTAGCTGGATCAATAGAGCTTATTCAGAAAGCCAGAAAGTTTAGAAAAGTATTCGGCGGAGGAATGCGGCAAGCGGGTATTATCGCCGCGGGTGCGCTTTTTGCTCTCGAGAACCACATTGACCTTCTTAAAGAGGATCACAACAAGGCGCAATTCTTCGCGCGCGCGATAGCCGCCATCCCCAATTTTGTCATTGACCTCGAAAGTGTTCAGACTAATATCGTGATTAGTGATATTTCTAAGACCGGCAAGACTGCCGATGAGATCATAGCCATACTGAAGAACAAAGGCGTTCTACTGACTGATGTGGGTCGCACCAAAATCCGAGCTGTCATGCACATGGATGTTTCGATGGAACAAGTGGAAACCGCTGCAAATATCATAAAGGAAGTTTTTAAAGCCTGATTTTCCCTTATGGACAAATCTAAGTTTAAATATAAAACTCAAGTGCGGGTAAGGAATTACGAAGTTGACTGGCAGGGAATTGTCCACAACGGAAATTATTTGTTGTACTTTGAAGTCGGGCGAGTTGAATATTTAAAACATATCGGCGCAAAACTTGACCTTAACACAATCCGCGGCGAATCAAAAGTCGTATTGGTACGAAATGAGATTGATTACAAGGCGCCCGCGTCTTTTGATCAACTCTTAAATGTTTATACAAGAATCTCGTTTATCAAAAATTCGAGCTTTGCGATGGAGGGAATTTTGGAAAAAGCCGATGATGGAGTAATTATCGCTTTGAATACAGCCTATCACGTTTGGCTTGATCCGGCAACAGACCGCCCGAAAACAGTGGGCACCGATTTTCGTAAATTGATTGAAGGTTTTGAGGGGAATGACTGCGATATTCTTTGGCCTACCTATACTGTATGACCTCCTTTGAAGAATTCAAAATATTAAGTAACAAGGGGAACGTCATTCCCGTTTACGAAACGCTCCTTACAGATACGGAAACCCCTGTTTCTGTCTATTTAAAGATTAAGAATGAGAGTCCTACGTCGTTTCTCTTAGAGAGTGTTGAAGGCGGAGAGAAGGTGGGACGATACTCGTTTCTTGGTTATAATCCGTTTATGTCGTTTTCGATTACGGGAAAAAAATTCGACATCCAGACATTCCACAAAGATGTAAAAATTTTACCGCATCTGATTTCCCCCGACGAACACCCGCTTGAAGCGCTTAAAAAAATATTTGCCCACATTAAAACCGTGCACATTCCGGGGTTGCCGCGGTTGATAGGCGGTGCGGTTGGCTATTTCGGGTACGAGACGATTCAGTTAGTCGAAAACATTCCCGTTCGTGGAAAAGACGAGCTTACTATACCTGACGCGTTGTTGATGTTCTATGATATGATTTTAGTGTTCGATAACGTCAAGCATCAATTAGTCCTTGTTTCCAGCGCGTATGTGCCGAACAACAATCCCTCTGAATATGAGTTAAGGAAAGAATATGATAAGGCTGTTTTTGAGATTCACAAACTCAAAAAAATCCTCCAAAAAAATATTATAACCGAGAGAGGAAAGGCGCGTTCGAATGGCGAAATGACATACGTTGTTTCAAAGGAGGAGTTTTGCAAAAGTGTCGAGCGGTGCAAACAGTATATTGTCGAAGGAGATATTTTCCAGGTCGTTCTTTCCCAGCGCTTAAAGCAAAAAGCGTCGGTTGAAGATTTTGATTTATATCGCTCATTGCGGCTCGTTAATCCATCTCCGTATATGTATTTTCTTCGGTTCAGTGGGTTTTCTATCATTGGCTCGTCCCCGGAGATATTAGTCCGTGTCGAGAATGGCATCGTAAAAACCCGACCTATTGCGGGAACGCGAAGAAGAGGCGCAACCGAGGAAGAAGACCAACAATTAGCACAGGACCTTCTCCACGATCAAAAAGAGCGTGCTGAACACCTCATGCTTGTTGACTTAGGAAGGAATGATATAGGTCGCATTAGCGAGTTTGGCACGGTGCAGGTGGATGAGCTTATGTCCATCGAAAAATACTCGCACGTCATGCATCTCGTTACGAACGTCCAGGGACGTTTAAAAAAAGGATTGTCACAAATTGATGCGCTCTTTTCATGCTTTCCTGCAGGAACGCTTTCAGGCGCTCCCAAAATACGAGCGATGGAAATCATTGCTGAACTTGAACCCGTGAAGCGCGGCATTTACGGTGGGGCTGTCGGGTACATTGATTTTTCGGGAAACCTTGATTGTTGTATTGCTATCCGGACCATTGTTTCAAAAGATGGGACATTATATTTTCAAGCTGGCGCCGGGCTTGTGCATGATTCTACTCCTGAGCGCGAATACGAAGAAACACTCGAAAAGCTCGCAGCAAATTTGAAAGCGTTGGAACTGTTGAAAGCAGACTGAATGATTTTAGTTATAGACAATTATGATTCCTTTACCTACAACCTTGTCCAGTATTTGGGCGAGCTTGGCTGCGAGCAAACCGTTGTTCGCAATGATCAAGTGACGGTTGAGGATATCAAAAAAATGCAGCCGGCGAAAATCGTTATTTCTCCCGGTCCGTGCACACCCAAGCAAGCTGGAATTTGTATCGCCGCTGTACAAGCATTACACAAAGATATACCCATCCTTGGCGTGTGTCTTGGACATCAAGCGATTGGCGAGGCGTTTGGCGGCAACGTAGTAAAAGCGCCGGCAATTTTCCATGGTAAAACTTCAGAAATATTCCACACGAATACGAAATTGTTTCAACGACTCCCTTCGCCTTTCGTTGCAACCCGATACCATTCGTTGATCGTTGAGAAGCAATCCATTCCGTCCTTTCTTGAAATCACTGCTTGGACATCTGATGGAATTGTTATGGGCATCCAACACAAGGAATATCCGACGTTCGGCATTCAGTTCCATCCCGAATCAATCGCAACGCAGCACGGAAAAGAGATCCTCAAAAACTTTCTTAGCGTATAAAAAGAAACTTAAGAGGGGATAGGTTCACCCTTATCTCAAGGAAGGAGCAGGTGTTATGAATGAAACAGAGCAGCAATCTTCAAATAATCATTTGCAGGAAAAGCAGTTTCGATCATTATTGAATGCGCAAGAGGATGTTTGGCGCATTTTTCGTGTCATGGCGGAATTTGTAGATGGTTTTACGATGATGTCCAAGCAACAAAACCTCGTTTCGATTTTCGGCTCGGCTCGGATGAAACCGGGGTCTAAATATTACGAAATGGCAACGCAAGTAGCGCAGGAACTTGTGAAACGAGGCTTCAATATACTTACAGGGGGCGGACCTGGAATTATGGAAGCCGCTAATAAAGGGGCACAGGAGCAAAAGGGAGCATCGGTGGGTGTGAATATAGAGCTTCCTCATGAACAGTCCTCGAATCCTTATGTTGATAAAGATCGGTCTGCTACGTTCAGACATTTTTTTGTACGTAAAGTTATGTTTGTTAAATATGCGCATGGGTATGTTGTCCTACCGGGAGGTTTTGGCACGCTTGATGAATTTTTTGAAGCCGTAACGCTTGTTCAGACAAAAAAAACTGTGCCATTTCCCATAATCTTAATGGGAAGTGACTATTGGCAGGGTCTTATTGATTGGATAAAAACCGTAATGCTGCAGGAAAAGACAATCTCGGCTTCCGACCTTGATCTTTTCACTATTACCGATGACCCCGTAGAAGCAGCCAATATTGTTGCGGAATTCTACGAGGTGCAAAAAATACTCACTAATTTTTAAGCTATTTCTCCCTTGCATCTTGTAAAGGGTTTGTTTATATTGACATACCACGTTTTATGATAGCCCGCCTTTCCGGGCTATTTTTTTTGGAAAGAACATAAGATGTCCGAAATCGAAGAGAAAATCACGAATTTAGTTCAGGGCTTGTTGGAAGGAAAGGAAATATTCCTCGTTAATGTTGCCATTCGGGGTGAACGTGGATCCAAGATTGCGCAAGTGTATATCGATACAGATCGAGGGATAACAATAGGAGAGTGTGCGGAAATTAGCAGGGAGCTTAGGAAAGCAGTAGATGAAGCTGACATTTTTCAAGGTGCATATCATCTTGAGGTCTCGTCGCCTGGTATAGATAAGCCTCTCCGGCTTTTAAGGCAGTATCACAAAAATATCGGCAGACCATTTGAAGTCACCTATCGGGAACATGAGGGGTCGAGTAGTTTTATCGGCAAGCTGACAGCACTGACGGATGACCGATTGACTTTTACCCCGAACAAGGGCGAACCCAAAACGATCGTATTTTCACAAATCATAGAGTCGAAACTACAGCTTCCTTGGTAACGTAGTTACCGTGGAATAAGAAACGTTAAAGTTTATTGTTGGAGGAATGAATGAATCATGAGATAGTCGAATCATTTGCACAAATGGTTCGTGAAAAAGGGATTGATAAGGATATCCTTGTTGGGATTGTCGAGGACATCTTCGGGATGATGGTCCGGAAAAAATACGGACCCGATGCGAAGTTCGATGTCGTCGTGAATATGGATAAGGGAGATATCGAAATCTACCTTGAGCGGCAAGTCGTTGAAGAAGTCGTTGACCCAATGACGCAGATTGATCGCAAAGAAGCTCTGCGAAAAACGGGCGAAGAGTTGGAAATCGGTGAAGATTGCGTTGAAATTGTGCCGCTTGCAAGTTTCGGACGGCGTCTTGTGGTCAGCGCAAAGCAGAATTTGAATCAGCGCATTAAGGAGATCGAGCGCGAAGCCATTTACAACGAATATACCGCTTCACTCGGTGAGATTGTCGTGGGAGAAATTTACCAGATCCGAAAAGGAAAAGGTGAAATACTTGTTATCCACAATAAGAATGAGCTGATCCTTCCGCGCAGCGAACAAATCTACAAAGAGCGATATAAAAAAGGAGACACCATTCGTGCAGTGGTAAAGGAAGTACGAAAAGGTGCTGGTAACCCCATCGTTATCATTTCCCGAACCGACCCGCAATTTTTGATCCGATTATTCGAAATTGAAATTCCTGAAATCTACGATGGCATTATTGAGATTAAAGGCATTGCACGCGAGCCGGGTGACCGTGCTAAGATTGCTGTTCTCTCTCATGATGACCGCATTGACGCTGTGGGTGCATGCGTTGGCATGAAGGGTGTACGCATTCATGCTATCGTTCGTGAATTGAATAATGAAAACATAGATGTCATCAATTACACGGATGATCCGGTCACATTTATTACGCGAGCGTTAGCGCCTTCGAAACTTAAAGAAATTCAATTGAATAAAGAAGAGAAAAAGGCAACTATTACGGTTGCAGCCGATCAAGTTTCTCTTGCTATCGGAAAAAACGGGCAGAACGTTCGCCTCGCCTCCCGACTGACTAAATTCGACATCCAACTGATTAAAGAGGGCGGTGAGGAGGAAGAATACGACATGGATCTTTCCGAGTTCAGAGAAGAGCTTGGCGATGTGTTGTTCCATAAATTTTTCGATGAAGAATATGAAACTGTTCGCGATGTTCTCGATACCCCGAGGGAAGAAATCATCGCTTCGCTCGGCATCGAAAAAGAAAAAGCTGACGAAATTTACGCTATGTTGAAGAAGGGCCTTGAAGAAGCGGAAATTGAAGATTCGGAAGAGGCAGGGGGTGAAGTTGCTGCTGCGAAGGGAACGAAAGAATCTCCTGCTGAAGAGACGAAAGCGGAGAGTGCTGCATCGGAAACAACAAGCGATGCGGAATCCACTGAAACGCCTGAGGACGAGAAAAAGGAAAGCTAACATTTGTTAGTATGCCTGTTACCAAGCAATCAAATTTCGGAATAGAATGTCTGAAACGGCAGCCAAAAAAATAAAGATTTACAAGCTGGCAACGGAACTCAACCTTTCGAGTGAGACGATTATAGAGTTTCTCCATAAGAAAGGGTTTGAAGTGAAAAGCCACATGTCCACCGTCACTGACGATATGATGACGACGATCATGGGGCACTTCAAAAAGGACAAAGATGTTGCTGAACGACATCAGAGAAAACTGAATGAGTTCCGCTCTTCGCGAAAGAAAGAACCGAGTGAAAAGGCTGACAAAAAAGCGGCGCCGGAAGAAGAAGCGCATCCAGTTCAACCGTCAGTAGAAGGGCCTGTTGTCGTCCATGGAGCGGAGCAAGCGCTGCCTGAGGTCGCTGATGAGGCAACACCTGAGCCAGTGGTCGTATCGAAAGTTGCAAAGTCCAAGCAAGAACCAGTCACTGCGAAAGAAGTTCCGGTAGCGCCTCCCGGAGTTGAACTTGCGCCAGCAACAGAACAAGAGAAACCACAGAGGCTTTCTCCCGCAGAAAAGAAAAGACGCGGATTATCTCCGCTTGAACAAGCGCTTACGCGTCCACGCCGCGGCTTAACCATCAAGGGCAAAATGGAAATCGAGCCCGCTGCTGCAATACCCGTTGGAGCAGTTGAAGAAACGGATGAGGAAAAGAAAAAGAAGAAGAAGAAAAAGAAAAAAGTTCGTGAAGAGGCAAAAAAAGCCGGTGGCAAAGCACCTCCGGCTGATGATGAAGTAGAGTCAAAGAGCCGGAAGCGTAAAAAGATCCGTCACGCGGAAGTAAATGAACAAGAGGTCGAAAAGGCAATCCGAGAGACCTTGGCGGAGATGGATGATACGAGCGTCAGTGCTCGCGCCGCAATCAGAAAGAAAAAGAAAAAAGAGCGAGAAGAGGAAGAACAACGAATTCAAGAAGAACTTGAACGCGGTAAAACACGAGTTCGAGTTACCGAATTTGTCACAGTGGGCGAGCTTGCTAATCTGATGCGTGTTTCCGTCGCTGAGGTTATCCAGAAGTGCATGGGGTTGGGCATCATGGTCTCAATTAATCAGCGCCTTGAAAAAGATACCATCACGTTGGTCGCAGATGAGTTTGGATTTCAAGTTGATTTCGAATCGGAGTTTACGGCTGATATTCTTACGGATACCGACGATGACCCTGAGTTATTGAAAGCAAGACCGCCTGTCGTTACCATCATGGGGCATGTTGATCATGGTAAAACCTCATTGTTGGATTATATACGACGCGCGAATGTTGTTGCAGGCGAAGCGGGCGGCATTACTCAGCACATAGGTGCGTATGAGGTAACGCTGAATGACAGCAAACAGATTACATTTCTTGATACGCCGGGCCACGAGGCATTTACAGCAATGCGCGCTCGTGGAGCGCAGGTTACGGATATTGTCGTTCTGGTTGTTGCTGCCGATGACAACGTCATGCCCCAAACGGTGGAAGCGATTAGTCACGCGCAAGCGGCAGGTGTTCCCATTATTATTGCACTGAACAAAATTGACAAACCCGAAGCCAATCCCGATAAAATTCGGCAGCAGCTTTCAGAAAAAGGGGTAGTTATAGAAGAATGGGGCGGAAAATATCAATCGGTGGAGTTATCTGCGCGCAGCGGAAAAAATGTTGACCAACTTTTGGAAAAAATATTGCTTGAAGCTGAGGTCCTTGATCTAAAAGCAAATCCCAACAGGCTGGCTCGCGGTGTTATTGTTGAAGCGGAGCTTGATAAAGGCAAAGGTATCGTTGGAACAGTTCTCGTCCAAAAAGGCTCACTACGAATTGGTGATTCATTTATTTGCGGAATTTGGAGCGGACGAGTCCGAGCTATGTTTGATGAACGAGGTCGGAGGGTTGAAGTTGCCCATCCTTCTCAGCCTGTTCAAGTTATCGGATTCGATGGCATTCCTCAAGCAGGGGACGAGTTTGTTGTGCTGCTAGCAGAACGCGAAGCGCGCGAAATAAGCTTGAAGAGGCAACAACTTAAACGAGAGCAAGATTTCCGCCAGCGCCGTATGATTACGCTGGATGATTTGTCGCAGCAGATCAAAGAAGGCCAAGTCAAAGACCTGCCCATTATTGTGAAAGGCGATGTGGATGGTTCTGTTGAAGCTCTATCCGATTCGTTAATGAAACTTTCAACGAGTGAAGTCAAAGTGGTTGTTATTCATAAGGGTGTTGGAGGCATTTCGGAATCTGACGTCCTTCTTGCCGCCGCATCGCGTGCGGTTATTGTCGGTTTCCACGTCAGACCCAATCTTAATGCACGTCGCTTGGCGGAGAGCGAAGAAGTGGATATCCGTCTCTATAATATCATCTATGATGCGATTAACGAAGTGAAAAATGCACTCGAAGGTATGCTGACGCCCTCACTCTCTGAACAAGTGCTTGCAACCGTGGAAGTGCGTGATATTTTCAAAATGTCGAAAGTCGGCACGATTGCCGGATGCTTCGTGCAGGATGGGAAAATCATTCGAAATAATAAAGTTCGCATAGTTCGCGATGGCCTTGTGGTGTTTGATGGAGGTATCTCGTCTTTGAAGCGATTTAAGGATGACGTTCGCGAAGTCGAGCAAGGATTTGAATGCGGTCTCACATTGGACGGCTTTAATGACATTAAAGTCGGTGATGTGATCGAGGCATACACCATCGTCGAAACGAAACGAAAGTTGTAAGGAAATTTAGCTATGTCCGTACGAGTCGAAAAAGTCTCGTCTCTTGTCAAAGAGCTTGTGAGCGAGATTTTCCAACAAAATTTTAGCATGGAAGAGTACGGGTTGGTGACGGTGACGGAAGTCCGCATGAGTCCCGACCTAAAGATCGCTAAAATCTATGTCAGCATTTTTGGCGATGCCGAACGAAAGGAAAAAACGCTCGGGTTACTTGAAGGGCAAAAAAAATTCGTCCGCTCGGAGCTTGGTCATGATCTACATTTGAAATTTACTCCGTCGTTATCGTTTTACCTTGATGAAACGCTTGACCGTGCGATGAAGCTCGAAAACATTTTTAATAAAATTCACAAGGGTTCATCAGAAAATAATCAGTAATCATTCTGCTATGGAGCAAATTCAACAGCGCATATTTGATTTTAACGGTGAGGGAGAGATGCTGCTTGTTGATAAGCCGCTTGACTGGACTTCGTTTGACGTCGTTAAGAAAACACGGGGCATATTTCACATAGCAAAAGCAGGTCATGCTGGGACGCTCGATCCCAAAGCGACAGGGTTGTTGATAATTTGCACGGGAAAGAAAAGAAAAAGCATAGACCAATTCGTAGGACTCGAAAAAGAATATACCGGCGCATTCGAATTAGGAATCTGCACGGCAAGTTACGATACGGAAACTGCAGTCATTGAGCGGAAAGAATATGCGGACGTAACGATGGAACGTCTTCAGGCTGCAACAAGTTCGTTTGTCGGCAAACAACTGCAGACTCCGCCGATGTATTCAGCAGTCAAATTCCAGGGCAAGCCGCTGTATAAATATGCTAGAAAAGGACGAACGATCGAGCGCGCGCCGAAAGAGATTGAAATCTCGCAGTTTGATATTCTCTCGTTCGCCGCGCCCGCTGTTGAATTTCGCGTCGTCTGCTCGAAAGGAACATACATCCGCACATTGGTTAATGACGTGGGGGAGAAACTTGGATGCGGAGCTTTGTTGACATCGCTCCGTCGGACTCGTATCGGATCATATCATGTTGCAGACGCGCTAACGATGGAAAAATTGGAAGCATTGCGGGGTGAGCTTAGTGCTCATCATCAGATACTCGATGAAGATTGCGTACCAGCTTAGCGATATTATATATGAAAAAAATTCCGTCGTGACCGTTGGGTCATTCGACGGAGTGCATCTGGCGCATCGCGAGGTGCTCGGAGAGGTCGTTCGGCTTGCGCAAAGCCGAAAAGGTCGCAGCGTTCTTGTTACGTTTGATCCTCATCCCAAAGAAGTCGTAACGGGCAAGCCGGTTCCGCTTCTTACGACTCTGGAAGAGCGAGTGCAGTTGTGCAGCGAATTGGGAATTGATTTGTTCTTTGCAATACCGTTTACATACGAGTTTTCCCGCCAGACGTCGCGAGAGTTTTACATACGCTACCTTGTTCAACGGATCGGTGTCAGCGAAGTGGTCGAAGGCTTTGACCATCATTTTGGAAGGGATCGTGAGGGCAGCGTAGAAGATATGCTGAAGCTGGGCAAAGAGTTTGAGTTTTCCGTGGTTGCCATGAAGCCGGTCTATGTTAAAAACGAGCTGGTAAGCAGCACGGGAATCCGCAAGCATCTTATCGCCGGTAATATCGAACGCCCGGCAGATTTGCTCGGCAGACCGTATAATCTTGGGGGCACTGTTGTAAAAGGAGATGGGCGGGGTAAAGCTCTTGGCTTCCCGACCGCCAATATCCGCTTGTCATCGGATAAAAAACTTATTCCGCAAAACGGAATTTATTTCGTGCGAGTGCTTGTTGGAAATCGTGAACAGTACGGTATGGTCAGTATCGGTGTGCGGCCGACATTCCACGAAAACGGAGCGCGGACGGTTGAAGTGAATATTTTGAATTTCCAGGATGAGATTTACAACCAAACTATTGAACTATATTTTTTGAAACGATTGAGAGACGAGTTGAAGTTTAACTCTGCCGATGAACTTATACGCCAAATGAATCGGGATAAGGAAGAAAGCTTGAAGTTGCTTGCCGCAATGAGATCAGCGTAAAGCTGACAGGAAAAGAAATTATCTTCATCAAATAGTTATTCACACTTTTATTTTATATACAAGGAGCATCCATGCTTATTACAAAGGAACAAAAGCAAGAACTCATTAAGAAATACGGAAAAGGTCCTACGGACACAGGAACACCGGAAGTCCAAATTGCGCTTATTACAACGCACATTAACGCGTTATCCCCGCATTTGGATACCCACAAGAAAGATCATCACGGACGGCTCGGCTTGCTCAAATTAGTAGGTAAGCGGAGACGGCTGCTCGATTATCTTGTGAAAAAGGACATCAATCGTTATCGTAAAATTATCCAAGAACTCGATATTCGTAAGTAAAACCAATTTTTTCTTTCCAGTACTTTCTCTTTAAATAAGATTGTGCTGTTGAGATGTTCATTTAAGAAAGACTCTATTATTATGATAGTTACTAAAAGCATTGATCTTGGTGGCAAGACATTTTCTTTCGAAACGGGCCATTTAGCAAAACAAGCGGATGGCTCTGTGATGGTGCGTTATGCAGATACCATGGTGCTTGCCGCTGTTGTAAGCGCGAGAGAAGCAAAAGAGGGGCAAGATTTTTTCCCTTTGCAGGTTGAGTATCGCGAAAAAACTGCCGCTGCGGGAAAAATTCCGGGCGGGTTTTTTAAGAGGGAAGGGCGGCCAACGGAAAAAGAAGTGCTCTCCTCCCGTCTTATTGATCGACCGATACGACCAATGTTTCCTAAAGATTATTTCAACGAAACGCAAGTTTTGGTTACTGTGTACTCATCGGATATGCAGCACGATGCCGATGTTCTCGGCGCGTGTGCCGCTTCCGCCGCGTTGATGGTTTCCGACGTTCCCTTCGACGGACCGATTGCTGAAGTTCGCGTCGGACGAGTTGACGGAAACTTTATCATCAACCCCACATTCTCCGAACTCGAAAAAAGTGACCTTGATGTCACTGTTGCCGGCACGGATGACTCCATCGTTATGGTGGAAGGTGAATCGCGCGAAATCTCGGAAGCTGACATGCTTGCCGCGCTGAAGTTTGGACATGAATCTATTAAAATTCTTTGTAAGACTCAGTCAGAGTTGGCGCAGGAAATCAAGAAAGCGAAACGGGCAATTATTACGCCGGAAATTCCTGCTGCACTTGTCGCTGACATCAAAGCCTTAGCTGAATCTAAGTTGAAACAGCTAAGTCGAACCGTACTTGCCAAAGAAGACCGCGCACAACAAACAGGGGCGGTGTATGAGGAAGTTGATAAGGCATTGGCTGAGAAGTATCCCGAAGCGACGGCTCTGATTCATGAAATTATACATGACATTGAAAAAGACGCAATGCGCTCAACGATTCTTAACGATGCGAAGCGCCTCGATGGCCGCGGATTACGGGATATTAGGTCCATTGCTTGCCAAGTTGGATTATTGCCTCGTACGCACGGCTCAGCTCTTTTTACGCGGGGCGAGACACAGAGTTTGACGACGGCTACTCTCGGAACCAAGCTCGACGAGCAGATTTTGGATGGGTTGCTTCCCGAGACAACGAAACGCTTTATGCTTCATTACAATTTTCCCCCGTTTAGTGTCGGTGAGGTTGGAAGGTTGGGAAGCACGGGCAGACGAGAAATAGGTCATGGTAATCTTGCAGAGCGGTCATTGAAAAATCTTATCCCCGCTGAAAGCGAGTTTCCGTACACCATTCGCGTCGTCTCTGACATTTTAGAGTCGAACGGCTCCTCTTCAATGGCGACGGTATGTGCGGGCACGCTTGCGTTGTTTGATGCGGGCGTTCCGCTCAAACGACCGGTTGCCGGCATTGCTATGGGACTGGTAAAAGAAGGCGCAAAGGTTGCTATTCTAAGTGACATCCTTGGGAACGAAGACCATCTCGGCGACATGGATTTTAAAGTTGCGGGAACGAAAGAAGGCATATCTGCTTTCCAAATGGATATTAAGATCAAGGGTATTTCATTTGAGATTATGGAACAAGCATTGGCTCAAGCAAAAGATGGTCGCTTGCATATCCTTGATGTGATGTCGCAAACGTTGAGCACCCATCGTTCGGACCTCTCGCAGTACGCACCGAGGCTCCAGACGGTTAAAATTCCGATTGATATGATCGGAGCATTGATCGGTCCCGGCGGAAAGAATATCCGCCAGTTGGTGAAAGACAGCGGCGCCGAAATTAATATCGAAGATGACGGCACTGTAACAGTTGCGGCGGTCGAAAAAGAATCAGCAGATATAGCCCTTGCCGCAATTCGTCGTATGACCGAAATGCCGGAAGTGGGCAAGGTGTATCGGGCGACCGTCAAGAAAATTATGGAGTTCGGGGCATTCGTGGAAATCCTTCCCGGTAGAGAAGGGCTGGTTCATATTTCTCAACTTGATGTCAATCGCGTTGAAAAAGTGGAAGACCTCGTAAAACTTGGTGATACGATCGAGGTGAAGCTGATGAAGATTGATTCAGAAGGCAGACTCAATCTCAGTCGCAAGGCGTTGCTTCCTGGAGGCGAAAATGCTCTCGAGGAGATGAATCGTCCGCGTAAAGAACGTTCCGATAGGGACAAACATAGAGGCGGCGGCGATAGACGACGCTGATCGTATTGTATGAAGTAATGCAATCCTCACACTGACGATTTTTACACTTTCGTAATGTTCACGTGTGGGGATTTTTTATTTATTGATCTATGGAACAGAAAATACAACCTGCGAAAAGAATTCGTGGAACGGTTTCAGTGCCGGGAGATAAATCCATTTCTCACCGCGCTTTGATGATTGGCGCCCTTGCTGATGGCGTGAGCGAAGTAAAAGGTCTTTCGAATGCCGCTGACCCAAACAGCACGTTAACATGCCTTCAAGCATTAGGCGTTGAGTTTAAGCAGGATGGTGAGTTGTTAAAAATTACCGGAAAAGGTTTGCGGGGGTTGCGTCAACCAAAAACGGCGCTTGATGCAGGTAATTCCGGAACGACTATGCGTCTTCTTTCCGGCATTCTCGCAGGACAAAATTTTAATTCTGAGTTGATTGGCGATGAATCTCTCAATCAAAGGCCTATGAAGCGCATTCTCGATCCGCTTTCTCTTATGGGCGCACACATAGAGGCAACGGAGAAGTTTACAGCGCCTTTGAAGATTCGTAGTTCCTATCCATTAAAACCGATTGATTATAATATGTCGATTACAAGCGCGCAGGTGAAATCGGCAATTCTTTTTGCAGGTTTGAACGCACAAGGAGAAACTACTGTACGGGAGAAAGTTTTAACACGCGATCATACGGAAAGAATGCTCGGATTAAACACGGTTCGTGCACAAGACTCCTTCACTACTACTGTACAAGGAGGGATGAATATTGCGCTAAAGCAATTTGTTGTTCCCGGAGATATTTCTTCCGCCGCGTTTTTAATTGCGGCTGGGCTTATAGTTCAAGATTCTGACTTAGTCGTTCAGAAGATCGGACTTAATCCGACAAGAACGCGCGTACTTGATATATTCCGTTCAATGGGAGGCATTATAGAAATCCTTGATGTACGTCTTATCAGTGGCGAGCCAATTGGCGATATTCGTGTTCGCAGTTCTCATCTCTCGGGGTCGTTGACCTTGAGTGGTGCGCTTGTAGCGGAACTTATAGATGAGATTCCCATTCTTGCGATTACTGCCGCATGTGGCAAGGGAACATTCACGCTACGCGATGCAACAGATTTACGTCATAAAGAATCCGATCGGATCCATGCGTTGGTGAACAATCTTCGCGCAATGGAAGTTGATGTGGAAGAGTATCTGGACGGGTTTGCATTTGAAAGCAAAAACCCCTTAATTGGCACAAAAATTGATAGCGTGAAAGACCATCGCATTGCAATGGCGTTTGGTGTTGCAGGGCTAGCAGCAAAAGGTGAAACCGCTATCGCAGATGCTGATTGCGTTGATATTTCTTTTCCAGGTTTCTGGCAAATTCTTCATACAATTTGTAACTAACCATTTGATAAGAGGAGGCACGTCGTGGCAAGTGTGCGCTTAGAAAATATAAAGAAAGTTTTTGAGGGTGGCGTTGTTGCGGTCCATGAAATGAATCTTGAAGTCAAAGATAAAGAATTTGTCGTGCTTGTGGGACCCTCCGGCTGTGGAAAATCCACTACCTTGCGAATGATCGCGGGACTTGAGGAAATCTCAAGCGGCGATCTTTATATCGATAGCCAGCTTGTGAATGATGTCCAACCGAAGGACCGTGATATTGCTATGGTATTTCAAAATTATGCACTGTATCCTCATATGACCGTTTACGAGAACATGGCATTCGGTTTGCAGTTACGTAAGTTTCCCAAATCCGAAATCGAGCAGCGCGTCAAAGAGGCAGCGACGATTCTGGACATAGAGCTATTATTGGATCGTAAGCCCAAAGCGCTTTCTGGCGGACAGCGCCAGCGCGTCGCTGTCGGCAGAGCCATCGTTCGCAAGCCAAAAGTATTCCTTTTTGATGAGCCGCTCAGCAATTTGGATGCAAAACTTCGCGTCCAGATGCGAACGGAAATTTCCAAACTGCACCAGCGGCTTGAGGCAACCATGATTTACGTTACGCACGACCAGACTGAAGCAATGACGATGGGGGATAAGATCGTCCTCATGAAAGATGGGCACGTTCAGCAGATTGATTCACCCCTGAAAATTTACAATCATCCAAATAATAAATTTGTTGCAGGCTTTATCGGAAGCCCGGCAATGAATCTTATGAGCGGGACAATTGTGAAAACGAAATCTCTTCAATTTGTTGTCCATGGTACCGGAGAAAAACTTCCCATCCCCAAAAAGGATGCAGCACGGCTCAAATCGCGCGCTGGTAAAGAAGTAATACTCGGCTTGCGCCCCGAGCACATTAGCCTTGCTGTGGGGAAACAATCTTCAAATACAATGACCAAAATGGAGGTCAATGTTGAGGTGGTGGAGCCGATGGGCAATGAGGTGTACGTATATTTTTCGATGAAGAAAAAAAGTGATCAATTTATTGCCCGACTTTCAACAGAAAGTGAGCCGAAGGTTGGCAAGTCCATTGATTTGAATTTTGATATGTCACGAGCACATTTCTTCGATGCGGCAACTGAAAGAGCCATTTAGCAAGGGGTTTTTATACGTACAGAGCACGTCTGAGTTACAGGTTAATGACCTGATGTTTGAAGGTGTCAATGCTTATCTCTCCATAGAGCCACCGCAGAAATTCCAATCCGTATTTATTTAAAAAATAAAGGACATTCAGCTCTCGCTCTTGGAAATTCGCGAGAGGGAAGACGTGATTTGCGGTCTTATCAATTTGCCGCAACGCTACCTCATGCTGACGTTTTTGCGCGGCAACGGTTTTTTCTTTTAAGTTTTCGATGCTTGAGATAATTTTTTTGTTTGTATTATCCAGTGCACCGAGCAAGGTTGGATCTATGCTTTGAAGCGCGGGCTGCATCGCATCCAATGTCTCGTGTAACGACGCAAGAGTCCCCCCAAAGAGTTCTTCTGTATTCACATCGGCGATTTGCGACGTTACTTTTTCTTTAATCATTTCTACGTCGTGAAAAAACTCCGTTAATGGTAAGGCGAATCTATTAAGGACTTTTTCAACTTTCTCTTCAACAATTGTTATACTTGAGCGAGGATAAATAATGGGCATGGGAATTTGTACTTCTTGATAAAGGGATTTAAGCTGGCCAAAATATGCAACCTCCGAGGGACCGGCAACATAGGCTACGGTCGGCAGTAACCAGTCTTGGCACAGCGGGCGCAGAACAACATTTGGGCTGAATAATTCGGGTGAGTTGTTGATAAATTCTTGAACTTGTTCTTTTGTTAAATGCTGTCTCGTTCCTTTTAGGCCGTAGCCATCCGGTTTGGGTTCGAGCAAAAAACGTCCTCCGTGGTGGAACAAAAAAAGATTGAGCGACTTCGGTTTTATTTGAGCATGATAGTGCTTTTCTATCTCGGCGCTTTGGTCAATAACAAGCTGACAGAATTTCGGCGTTTCTGCCAATTCACGCTTGAACAATGGTGCAAGTAATTTTTTGATCTCTGTATCATGGGGATCGAGAAAAATAAGCCCCGAGTCCTCCAGTAAAACATTCATTAAGTGTACAAATGCTCGATTAAACGTCATCCCTTTTTGGTATGCCGTTTTGAAAAGCTCCAAGACCTTCGGTTTAAATTCCGTTTGGACGAGCGCTTGTTCTATGTTTTGAAAAAAGGTGTCAATTGTTTCATCAAATTCTAACGTGCCGACAGCGCCAAGGTTTTTGTCGGGTTTGCTTCCTCCAGGTTGATATTCAAACTTTGCAACATCATTTCCAGCGTTAATGAGATTGATTGAACTGACTTCCTCATAGTCGTGATCTTCTCCTTCAAGCCAAAATATTGGAACGAAGTTATACTCCGGGAAACGGCTCGCGAGTTTTTCCACCAACTTGAGCGTTGTGAGCGTCTTATAAATCGTATAAAGGGGACCTGTGAAGAGTCCGACTTGTTGACCGGTAACAACAGCAACGGTGTTATCATTGAGAAGCGAATCTATATTAGCAAGAGTCCGTACGCCGCAGTGGAAATTACGATTTTGGTTCGTAAGGATTTGTACAATGCTCGAACGATCGAGTGGACGTTCTGCAACTTTTTGAATGACTGACTTCCAGTCGTTATCTGACCGGAAGTTACCGTTGTAGAGTTCTTGAAGCTTCGCATAATCATTCACATAATCCAAAAAGAGGGAAGAGAAGGCATTATTTCCAGAGGGCAACTCGCGAAAATCTATTAAATTCATTAGGTTAAGGTTCGTTATAAGTTAATAGTTCATTGAACAACGGAGCCAATATAGCATTTTCAATGAGAACGTGCAACTGATACAATAAGAAATAAATCTTGGGAACGACAAGGCAGAGATTTTTTGTTATAATATCTATACTCGCTGTGTAATGAGAGATTTGAAAAAAGATGGTTGGTAAAGTAGGGGAATGATTTGTAGTTCATTTTATTCGATGGACAAGGAGAGTAGCGAACGATCCTCAGGCAAAAGGTCACCGCTAAACGATAATTATTATCAGAATTATTCTTGACAATCGAAAGTTGCTTTTGTATATTTAAGGCTAAATAAGGGCATTCTAGCAGATAAAATCAATCGTTTAACGTTGTCATAAATGACCGAAGCAAGCACAGCAACCCCAGCGCCTTCCATAAGTTCTGCAAATCCTGCCGCAGCGAAAAAGAAAAAAAAGTCAGCGATTGTAGCGATTGTTCACCCGGAGGGATGTACCGGATGTGAAGTTTGCATCGAGTTTTGCCCTGTGGACTGTCTTTATAAAGTTCCAGGTCCGGAAAATCCTGAAGAGCATGGTTACAGTAGCGTGAACGGAATTGTTGTGGTGGATGAAGAAGTGTGCATAGGCTGTAAGTTGTGTGCGAAGTACTGCCCGTAGGAAACAATTGACATGGTTCCGCGCGTGGAGGAATTAAATGTTGCAGCATAAGCTACCGCGCACGATGCCGTCTTCGTTTTTAGTTTCTTTTTTTTTGTGTAACTAAGGAATTTCTCGATGGCAGAGCAAACTACCAACGATCCATTAAAATCAGAAACCGCTGTGGCAACATCGGAGAAGCCACCGATTCCGCCTAAGCCAGCGGCTGCGCAAATTTCTGCAACACCACTTCCCCGTAAACCCAAGCAAGATCGAGCGCCCGACGACGACCCGGGTATTTGGCGCATGAGCCGCCGGAGCATCCTTTCCTTAGCAGGGTGGCTTGCATTTTTTGGTTTTATTGCGACCTCGACAATCGGTGCCTTACGGTTTATGTTTCCGCGTGTATTGTTTGAGCCTCCGACAAAATTCAAAGCAGGATTTCCTCAAGACTACGTCGTTGGGGAAGTGAGTGAAAAATATAAAGATGAAAAACGAGTGTGGATTGTTCGTGAGAAGGACGGATTCTACGCAGTGATTGCGATTTGCACGCATCTTGGCTGCACACCGCGCTGGCTGCCTTCCGATAATAAATTTAAATGCCCTTGCCATGGCAGTGGTTTCTATAAATCGGCAATCAATTTTGAAGGACCAGCTCCGCGTCCGCTGGAACGTGCTTACATCGGTCTCGCCGATGACGGAGAAATTGAGATTGATCGCAGTATAAAGTTCTTATACGAAAAAGGCGAGTGGGGCAAGCCGGGTTCATTCCTCGAGTATAAAGGATAATCAAGGAGTAGAGAATGCTTGAGCAATTAAAGAAAACGGAAGTTTATAAATCTATTTTCCGTCATTCGTATCAAGACACGCAGCGAAACCGCGCATTGCAAATCGTTGATAACGTTTTCTTGCATTTGCATCCAGTGCGCGTTCCGCGCCATGCAACGAACCTCGGTTATACATGGGGGATGGGAGGCATCACATTCCTTCTCTTTATTGTTCTCACGATAACAGGCGTCATCCTCATGTTCTATTATCGCCCAACAGCGCAATATGCATACGAGGACATGAAATACTTAATGAACGACGTCCCGTTTGGTCCTCTGATGCGCAATATGCATCGCTGGGCTGCGCACGCAATGGTGCTTACAGTGATGTTGCACATGTTTCGCGTGTTTCTTACCGGTTCGTATAAACCGCCGCGGCAATTTAATTGGGTTGTTGGCGTTATCCTTCTTGTGTTAACATTACTCTTGAGTTTTTCCGGGTATCTTTTACCGTGGGATCAACTTTCAATTTGGGCGGTTACCGTTGGAACGAACATGGCGCGCGCAACTCCTTTATTAGGACACGAGGGACCATTCGGCGCTCAGCTTGGCTTGCGCCCGGATAATGATGTGCGCTTTGTGCTTCTCGGCGGAACGGAAGTCGGTCCTCCGACGCTGCTTCGCTTCTATGTTGGTCATTGTATTTTCCTGCCGCTTGTTGCAACGATCTTTATGGTCGTCCATTTTTGGAGAGTGAGAAAAGATGGTGGAATTTCCGGACCCGAATCCACCAAAAAAGGTTTCTGAGGAATTTTTGTTCGCTGAGTAGGAATCAACATTATGAGACAGTTTTTAGAAATTTTATCAAAACCCGATAACCTCCCCATCGTTGCGTTGCTCGCTTCGGTGATATTTTTTTCTTGGTTGTATTGGGTAAAAGCCAAGAAGAATGATATGCAGGAGCTTCCCGAAGAAGCCAAGATGGATGATAAGGTGCAGGTGTGGCCCTATCTCGTGCGCACGGAGTTTCTCATGGCAATTGCCGTTATGGCGATTCTTGTCATTTGGTCGGTGTTCCTCAATGCACCACTTGAGGAATCTGCAAATCGTGCGTTGACGCCAAACCCATCAAAAGCCCCATGGTACTTTTTGGGTTTGCAGGAGATGTTAGTGTACTTTGACCCGTGGATTGCAGGCGTCGTATTGCCCACGCTCATTATCATTGGACTGATGGCAATTCCGTATGTGGATATTAACCCAAAGGGGAATGGTTACTATACTTTTAAAGAACGAAAGTTTGCTGTTCTTACATACGGATTCGGTTTTTTAGTTCTCTGGGTATTTTTAATTTTCATCGGAACATTTTTGCGGGGTCCCGGTTGGAATTTCTTTTGGCCCGGCGAAACGTGGGATCCTCACTATGTTGCCGTGCTGACAAACGTCGATCTCTCAGAGTATTTTGGCATTTCAACCCGTCTTCCCGATAATACCCTCAATCCGGCTGCATTTATATTTGGAGCAGTATGTGTATTCGGCTTTTATTCACTCTCGGGCGTTTATTGGATGAAAAAAAGAAATGACGAGTTTATGAAGAAGCTCGGGTTCTTTCGGTATAGCATTGTTTCGTTTCTTTTTCTGAGCATGATGGGGTTGGTGATAAAAATTTTCTTGCGTCTCGGACCCTTGATGTTCGGTGCCAACCCTGTGAAGTATGTCTGGGTAACACCATGGTTTAACGTGTAATGCCGTCTATAATTTTGACCTTTTGAGAAATAAGGAACAGTATGATTCTTGAGAAACGTGCCCAAACTCCTATAGAAACACGAAGTTACGGCAAGTTCTATATTATCTTCAGTGGAATTCTTTTCCTGGGGACGATGTGGGCGGTATGGGATGAGGTCCGAATCCGACGTCCTTGGAAAGAATATCAATCGAATTACCACGAAATACTTGTAGCAAAACTGGATTCTTTGCAGAACGCTAACGTAGCACAGTTAGATTCCACTCAAGTGATGCAACTTGACGCGGATTTAGAGCAAGCAAACGCAAAGCTCGACTCCGATGAGTATAAAAAAAGCGTGAGCGCTAAAACCGATCTTCAAAAGAAATTGGATCTTGCGACACGTGAATGGCGGTTTGCCCGCAGCCGTTCTGATGCCTCGTATTATGAATACAAAAAATCCATCCATGAAGGCAAAGAGGACGCGAAGCTTAAAAAGGAACTTGATAACCATGATGCCGATATTGTCAAGTTTGCCAACGAGATGGATGACCTCAATAAAAAAATTGCTGAGGTTGATATTGTCATCAACAAGTATAAAGATATTGTGGATAGCCTTACGGCGATGAAAACAAAAATGTTTGCAAAGGCTAATGCGGTTGGATTAAAACTTGAGCGTGCTCGTAAGATGCCCGTGCAAATCAAACAAGTCGTCCTTACTGATTTTGAGTTCACCCCATTTAATGAAATTAAAGCGCGGGTTGACCGCTGTCAAACTTGCCACGCTGGCTGGGCGGATGAGCTTATGGCGGATGTCCCGCAGCCATTCAAAAAACATCCCATGCCTGAGCTGTTGGCAAAACACAATCCCGAGTTTTTCGGTTGCACGACATGCCATAGGGGACAGGGTCCGGCGCTAACTGCCGGTTTTGCTCATGGCGACGAAGACCATTACTGGGAAACGCCGTTGCTTCGCGGCAACGATGTTTACGCAAGCTGCAATAGCTGTCATACTAATGAAACGGCATTGAAGTTCGCGAAGCCGTATGTCCGCGCAAAGCAAATCATGTTGGATTCCGGCTGTTACGGTTGCCATGAAATAAAAGGCTTCATTGACCTTCCCAAGATCGGACCTCAGTTGAACTCGCTCCCCACAAAAACTCAACCTGAGTGGATTTTCCGCTGGGTGAAAAATCCAAAAGAATATAACCAGCGCACGCGGATGCCGAATTTTAAGTTTAGCGATGAACAGGCTGAAGCGATCACGGCGTACCTCACGAAGATTGGCAAAGAGTCCACGTACCAGTTTGCAAAAGCGCGTGGAGGGTACACAGGCGGAAATGCCACAACAGGAAAGCAATTATTTGAAGCGGTCGGATGTCAGGCGTGCCATACGCTTGGTGAAAATCATGTTGTCCGTGATTCGCGAGGCACAAGTTATGACATCGCTCCCGAGTTAACGCGCGTTGGCAGTAAAGTGAATGCTGATTGGATGTTCGATTGGATCAAGAACCCGCGGCATTTTAATCCTGAGACGCGCATGCCAAGTCTCCGGCTCACTGATGACGAAGCACGGCATATTGTTGCATATCTTGTGACACAAAAGGATACCCGAGAACTTCCTGCTGTAAATTTAGACTTGAATAGCACCGATAAAATTGCCCGCGGGAATAAACTTATACGCGAGTACGGTTGCGCGGGTTGTCACAATATTAAAGGAATGGAATCAGAAGGCAAAGTGAGCGTGTCGCTGTCGGATTTTGGTCGAAAAAAAGTCGAGCAGATGGATTTCGGCGATACAAAAGAAGTTCCTCACAAAGCTGCAGAGGATTATAACGAGAATTCTGATGGCTC
The DNA here is from genome assembly GCA_016194505.1 of Ignavibacteriales bacterium. Classification (GTDB taxonomy): domain Bacteria; phylum Bacteroidota; class Ignavibacteria; order UBA10030; family UBA10030; genus JACQBK01. The sequence continues at coordinate 34,155 of JACQBK010000036.1, forward strand.
AATTGCGGTAAAACATACGTGGGCTGGCTGGGTTCGAGGGAAATTGAAAAATTCCCGTCAGTATGCAACTGAGCGCATTGCCCAGAAAATGCCCGTTTTTGCATTCAATGATGAAGAAGTAAATCTCATTAGGATGTTGCTCTTAAGTATGACGAAAGACACTCCGTTGCCCTCTTACCAGCGTACCTTTGACAAACGCCAGCAGGATATTGAAGCGGGTCGTCGAGTCACGATGCAATATAACTGCATACAATGCCATTCATTGGAGGACCGCGGGGGTTATATCTTGCCGAAGTATGAAGAGGCTGCGATGGGTCCACCGATGTTGCCGGAAAGCCAAGGGGCGAAAGTGCAAGAACCATGGTTGTATGGATTTTTACATAATCCCAGCACCATTCGTCCGTGGCTGCAAATACGCATGCCGACATTTAGTTTAACCGATGACGAGATTTCTAAAATCAATAAGTACTTTTTGGGGATGTCGAAGCAGGAGTTATCGTTCCGTGATTATGCGGCAACGCCTGTTGATGAAAAATATTTGACGCCAGGTAAGAAACTTTTTGAAACCTATCAGTGCGCCAAATGTCATCCGACTGGGGCTGTAAAATTAGGCGGGGCTGTTTCCACTTCCGATTTAGCTCCGAACTTGACAATGGCTTCTTCCCGCTTAAAACCGGAATGGATTATTGATTGGCTGCACGATCCATCGAAATTGCAGCCGGGCACGCGCATGCCTGCGTTTTTCTTTGAGGGCAAAGCGCCGGATGAGACAGTCTTTAACGGCAATGCCGATGAGCAAATCAAAGCGCTTAAGACGTATGTGTGGAGCATTGGAGCAAAACGGAAAAGCCCGGTAGCTATGGGAAACTAATTTGTACTGCTAAGAATTCGAACCAATATTTTTAAAATTTTGCAGTCCTGCGGGACAGGAAAAAGTCCTGCGCGACAGGAAAAATTCCTGTCGTACAGGAAAGTTTCGAGAGCGGAGAGAAGATATGCGTTTTTCGGTCAAATTGAATGAATTTCGGTCAGCAAAGTAGGCTCTGGAGGATAGGATATCATCAATAGTACAATTGATTTTCCGACATTAAATCAAACAACTACATTACATTATTAAGGAGTTATACGAATGAAAGTTCTCGCGATTGGAATAGTAACCCTCTGCTTGCTGAGTAGCGCGGTAGCGGGGGATGTAACTGGTAAAGTGTCCTTCGACGGCAAGGCACCTGCGGCGGTGAAGTTAAAAATGAATGCAGACCCGATTTGCATGAAGGGTCACCCCACAGACGTATATGGGGAAGAAGTCGTCGTCAATAAGAACGGCACGTTGAAAAATGTTCTTATCTATGTGAAAGATGGATTAGGTGGTAAAACGTTTCCCGCTCCTAATCAAAAGCTGGTCTTCGATCAAATTGGATGTGCCTATAAGCCTCACGTCTTAGGCATTCAACTTGGTCAGGAGTTGGAAGTTTTGAATAGCGACCCAACCTTGCACAATGTTCATTCACTCTCAAAAATGAATACCCAGTTTAACCAAGCTATGCCGATTAAGGGCATGAAGATAACCAAAAAATTTGACAAGGTAGAGACCTTTAAAGTGAAATGCGAAGTCCATACCTGGATGGGGGCGTATATCGGCGTATTTAGCCATCCATTTTATGCCGTGACAGGTGATGATGGGTCCTTTACCTTAAAGGGCGTTCCCGCCGGTGATTACACGATTGAAGCCTGGCATGAGAAGTATGGTGTCCAAACAGCAAAAGTAAAAGTTGATGCTGCCGGTAAAGTTACCGCTGATTTCAAATTCAAAGGAAACTAAATTTTGTAGCGTTGGTTTAAAAAATCGGCACTATACTATTCTGAAAGGGATACCGAATTGGCACATGCAGCTACTGTTGAGCATTCCGCGCATGCTCACGATCATGAACACGAATTAGGCTTTGTGCGCAAATACATTTTCTCGCAGGATCATAAGGTGATTGGCGTGCAGTATGCCATCACGAGCTTATTGTTTCTGTTCTTTGGCTTTACGCTTATGATGCTCATGCGCTGGCAGCTTGCATATCCTGGAAGAGCGATTCCAATCATTGGAAATTGGTTTGGCGAAGCCAACGCTCCGGGCGGCATTATGCTGCCGGAATTTTACAACCAGTTAGGCGCAATGCATGGCACGATCATGGTATTTATGGGCGTTGTGCCCCTTGCTGTAGGCGCATTCGGGAATTTTGTTGTTCCTTTGCAAATTGGCGCGCCCGATATGGCGTTCCCCAAGCTTAACATGATGAGCTATTGGACGTACTTTCTCGGCGGCGTAACGATGTTGACAAGCTTCTTCGTGCCGGGTGGTGCGGCAAATTCCGGCTGGACGTCTTACGCTCCCCTTTCTGTGATTGCTACAATGGGACAAACCGTTTGGCTGTTTGGAATGGTTTTGCTCATCACGTCGTCCTTGCTTGGTTCCGTAAATTTTATTGTTACGATTATTCAACTGCGCGTAAAGGGTCTTACCTTTATGCGGCTTCCATTCTTTGTATGGGCGCAGCTTGTTACATCGTTCCTTTTGCTGTTAGCGTTTCCACCGCTTGAAGCGGCAGGCATTCTCCAGCTTATGGATAGATTGGTAGGAACAAGCTTTTTCATGCCCAGTGGACTTGTCGTGGCAGGCCAAGCGCTCACAAACAGCGGGGGAGGGAGTCCGATTCTTTGGCAGCATTTGTTTTGGTTCCTTGCTCATCCGGAAGTGTATGTTTTAATTCTTCCTGCAATGGGAATCATTGCTGAAATTATTCCCAATAACACCCGCAAACCGATTTGGGGATACAAGTCGCTTGTCTATGCAAGCGTTTTCTTGGGGTTTATGTCGTTTATTGTGTGGGCGCACCACATGTTCCTTACGGGCATGGGAACCACCATCAGTGCGTTTTTCCAGACAACGACAATGATTATTTCGATACCCTCTGTCATCATTCTAACGGCGCTTGTCATCTCGTTATACGGCGGTTCGATTCGTTTCAATACACCGATGATGTTTGCGCTGGCATTTCTTCCAATGTTCGGTATCGGCGGATTGACCGGATTGCCGCTGGGTCTTGCTCCAAGCGACATACATCTCCATGATACCTATTATGTCATAGGCCACTTCCATTATGTTGTTGCACCGGGAACCATCTTTGCCCTTTTTGCAGGCGTCTATTATTGGTATCCCAAGGTAACAGGTCGGCGCATGAGCGAGAAGCTCGGTAAGCTTCATTTCTGGGGATCCATTGTCTCTATAAATTTCATTTTCATGCCCATGTTTATACAAGGCTTAGCAGGAGTTTCTCGCAGGTTATATGATGGGGGACAACAATACGCACATGCTCAAGGAGTTCTTTATCTTAACGAGGTTATGTCAATTGCAGCATGGACACTTGCGCTGTTCCAACTTCCATTTATTTTTAACTTCTTTTGGAGTATCAAAAAGGGCGAGAAGGCGAATGACAACCCCTGGGAAGCAACGACGTTGGAGTGGGCAACACCAACGCCTCCGCCACATGGAAATTTCCTGAAAGAGCCTGTGGTCTACCGAGGTCCATACGAATACAGCGTTCCCGGACACAAAACCGATTATATTCCA
>JACQBK010000037.1 GCA_016194505.1 Ignavibacteriales bacterium
GACCGCAGGGCAGGACCCTTATCACAGTTTCACTTATTTACACAGCCCAAGCAGTGGCTCGCCAAATTGGTATTATATAACTGCAAACCCTACGGAGATATATCTCTACAACATCCGTGGTTATGTGAGTTCTGCTGTAACGGGAGTGCAAGAAACATACGAGGTTTTACCTGCATCGTTTTCACTCGCACAAAATTATCCAAATCCATTTAATCCGAGCACGACCATACAATATACAGTGCCGCGCAGGTCGAATGTGCGGCTCAGAGTTTTTGACACGATGGGTCGTGAAGTCGCCACGATTATTAACCAAGAAGTTAATGCAGGGGTGTATAAATCAGAATGGAATGGGAGGAATACTGCAGGCATTTCCGTATCCTCCGGTGTGTATTTTTACCGTCTCGAAGCTAATGGCTATCAGAGCACCCAGAAAATGGTTTTGCTGAAGTAGAAGCCATCTTAAAAACAGATAAAGTTGTCATTGCAATGACGCTGGATCAAGGTTTTTGAGATAGTCTCTAGTAAATTCCACTATTCAAATTCAAAAGGAGCCCCGATGAAATTTTTTCCAAAAGCAGTGGTTCAATTTGTATTATTTTTTGGGCTGACCGCTATTCTCATCGCTCAAGATGTGAAATATATCGAGTACGACACCGACCTCATTGCTCCGTCGGCGTACAAAGCGCGTCGTGAAAAACTGATGCAGCAGATGGGCAACGATGCCGTAGCGGTATTTTACTCTGCGCCGGAGCGGAATCGCAATAACGATATTGATTACGAATATCGTCAGGACGATAACTTTTACTATCTGACGGGCTTCACGGAGCCGAATGCTATTCTCGTTCTCATTCCAAAAGGAATCAGCGTGCAGAGCACACAGGACACCGCAAAAATGGTGACGGTGAAAGAGATACTGTTTGTCCAATCGCGGAACCCCCAGTTCGAACAATGGACCGGCAGACGCTACGGAGCCGCGGGGGCAATAAAATTGCGCGGATTAGAACATGCAATGACGAACCAAAATTTTAAAACGATGTTGCCGGTTATTTCATCATCAGTCAAAGCGAAGACGTGGTATGTCCCTGCCTTCCGGCCTGATTTTACCGGTCCAATCGCCCAGCTTGTCCAGCCGCTTCGGACAATGCTTGATCTGAGCCAGCCGTTGAATTCCACTGTCGAGCGAAAGGATACCACAACGGAAGTAAAAGACCCCACGCCGATGGTGCGGAAGATGCGCATTATCAAATCTCCGGAAGAAATCGAGCTATTAACGAAGGCGACAAAAATAACCGCGTTAGCCCATATACAAGCGATGATGTCCTGCGAGCCGGGAATGACTGAATATCAAATTCAAGGGTTGTACGAATATGTGTTTCGAACCATGGGGTCAGAATATGCGGGCTATCCTTGCATTGTCGGTGCGGCGGAAAATTCTGTGATTCTTCATTACAATACAAACCGTCGTCCGCTCAAAGATGGAGAGCTTCTGCTCAATGACTGTGCGGCAGAGTATCATGGATATTCCAGCGATGTTACGCGGACATTTCCCGTCAACGGCAAATTTTCCAAGCGTCAGCGTGAGATATACCAAATCGTTTATGACGCACAGAACGCCGCTATCGCAATGATAAAGCCGGGAGTAAAATGGCGGGAGGAAGTTTCAGCGAAAGCCGATTCTGTCATTAAAGAGGGCTTGTTCAAGCTTGGCTTGATTAAAGACAAGAGCGGCATGGAGTTTAGAAAATTCTACATGCACGGCTTGGGTCACGCAGTTGGATTGGATGTTCACGATGTCGGTCAGCCGGTGTTAGAGGCGGGTATGCTGTATACCGTTGAGCCGGGCATTTATATCTCCGAAGGCATGGAAGGGGTGAATCCTGAATATTACAATATTGGCGTGAGGATTGAGGATGTTGTTCTTGTAACGCCTGACGGAAATAAGGTTCTTTCAGCGGACGCTCCGCGTGAGATGTCCGCCATTGAGGAGTTGATGAAGAAGAAGGGGATCGGTAATCAGCCGTTGAAGTAGGGGCGGTATAGAAACAGTAAAGGTATAGTCAGTCTGAGCACAGTGAGCGTTTTAAGCGAACGGAGTCGAAGACTGACAGGTGCAAAAGTAAAATCCCGTCTCGATAACATCGGGACGGGATTTTTATATTGGTAGCTCTGTGCTAGAAGAATTACATTGCTTCTTCAAGTGCAGTGCGCTGAGCGCGGCGAATGGCTTTTACTTTTTTCATACGTTTCTTTACGGAAGGCTTTGTAAAGAACGCTCGCTTCTTAAATTCCTTCAACACTCCTGAACGTTCGTATTTCTTTTTGAATCGCCGTATCGCCCGATCAATCGGCTCATTCTCGCCGATGATAATTCCTACCAAAAAAATCACCTCCTAAAATGTGTCGCCGTCAAATGCGGCTGTACTGTGTTAAACTTATGCCGGAACTACTTGAACAATTTCAGTTTCAACGGATGCCGTTACATGTTCGATAAGCTTGCGCTCGCCTAACTTCTCGAACGCTACCGTTATTGCGTGTGTGCCATCCGAGGTTTTTTGCTTGGCAATAACTTTGCCAACATCATCCCACTCCTCATGGTAGATAGCTTGTCCCACCGTAAAGACCTGATCTTTAGAATAATGCGTGCAAACGCCCTTATCGAGCTTTGCGCCTGTGCCGTTCTTTGGTTGTGCCAGAGTCTGCCGGTCGAGCAAAGCGCTGTGTTTGCATCGCGTGCAACGATACCAAACCTTTTGCGCAGGTTTTTCGGAGTCTTCTGTTTGCATCTGACCAACAAGTTCCATTTTTGTGGGCTTATGGCAGTATGCACAATCATGCATAATGTACTTGGTTTTTGCCATACCAAAGTGCTCCGTTTTTTAGTGAGCAAAATAGTTTGAAAAACAACCTGGCGAGGTGTCGCCTTTGCGGTAAGAAATATGAGACGGACCTGCTCTACTATAAGTTAAGCAAAAAAAGCTACGATGTCAAGGAAGAGCACATCTGATACATAGTTATTGCGGCGAAATCATTCATTATTGAACGCTTTATATAAAGCGTTCAATAAACTCCTTGCAATAGATGAATGTATAGCCTATTTTTGCTCTCGCTTGAATGTATTCATTGAGACGTAAAGAATCGCTTTAAGAAGTTTCATTACACACTGCAAATTCAATCACTTTGAAGATGCCTCCGGGCGGTAGATGCCTGCAATGGACACTCTTCGGCACAATAGCATTATGAACATAAAGTTCTTACTTATAGTAGGGCTCTTTGTCCTCATCGGAGTTCTTTGTATGAACGACATGTTCATGTACACTCCCGATAGCTCCCGTTATTTGATCTGGGCAAAATCGCTCGCTCATGTTGAAGGTTATAAAGATACATCCGTGCTTGAGCCGGCGCATTATGTTGTCCATGCTCCCTTTTACTCGTTGATGCTTGCCCCCATAGCCGGACTTTTCCCGAACAGCGTTATTGCCGCAAAATACTTTACGCTATTTCTTGGCGGGTGTATGCTCATGCTGTTCGGTGTATGGGCATCTCAAAGAGTTGGCGACACGGCGGCAATGGTGGGGATGTTGTTCCTTGCCGTCCATCCGCTTGTTCTCATGTTTTCCACGCAAATACTCTCCGATGTGGCTTTCGGAGTTTGCCTTATTCTATTTTTTTATCTTGCCGAGCGTCTCGTTGAGAACGACAAAGACGACCAGTTTCTTTTTTGGATATTTTTATGCGTTGTCATTGCGGGGATTTTCCTCAGGGAAGTCGGCTTGACCTTGATGTTTTCTGCAACGCTGTTCTTTATTATGAGGAAAGAATACAAGAAGGCGCTTCTTGTCTTTGTTGTCCCGCTCGTATTTTATTTTCTTTGGTACGTGAGAAACGAAGTTCTTGTCGTCGGACTTGAGAACCCGGCGTTGCGCAACTCAAAAGTATTCGTTACGAGGTATTTTACCGCGCAAGGCTCAAGTTTGCTAACGGAGTTTTTGGCGCGCATTCAGTCAAACGCTGATGTTTATCAAAGGATCATAAGACGATTAGTTTTTATGCCGGAGTATTTGGAACGGGCATTTGCCGTCGTGCGGCAAAGTGATCCGCCCCTTGCCGTGATGAATGCTATTTTACGCTATGCTCAATATCCCATTTCTCTTTTTTCTATCGGGTTCTTTGTATATGGAATCGTCGTAAGCATTAAAAAATCCGTCACACTGCTGATGCTTCTTTTTCTTCTATCGTATGTTGCTCTTATTCTTCTGTATCCCATCAATGATATACGGTTCCTGTTCCCGTTGCTTATTCTGATGGTATATTTTATGCTCATCGGGTTAAAGCATTGCACGGAACACTACATCTCAAAAATGTTGTCTCAGCGCGCGGTTATGTGGAGCGGCGCCGCACTGGTGATACTTCTTGCCATCCCCAACATCGTTTGGTGTTATAGTTTTACAAGAACCAGCGTTGAGTATAAACAATCTCCGGTAGCGTTTTACGAAAAAAATAAAGCGTATGCGGATAGTCCGGAATTATTCACCAAACCGCTTTCCATTGTCGGCAAATGGCTCGTTGACCATTCCGATAGCGGAACGGTGATCGGAACCCGGTGGAAGGAAATAGATTTTTGGCTTCAGGGGCGCAAGCAAGTGGAAATGCACCCGCTCTTGACGTTGGATATGTTTGAGACCATGCTGCGCGATTACAACGTGCGTTATATTCTTTCTACTGTAACGCGCCCGGGGCTGAATGAATTTGAAGCGCTTATGGCGCAATCCCGTCGATTCCGGTTTGAGACGGTCTATACCGTTGCGGCGTTTGAAGTCCTTCAGGTGCACCCGGCAAACGGCAATATGTCCGATTTCAATATTCCCGATAGCCTTCAATTTGCCGCATCATTGCCGCAGCTTACGCCGAAGCAACGCGGAGCGCGCTATCTTTTTTTGAAAGGAATGCATCTTCTGGAGGAGGGAAAAACTCAGGACGCTGAGGAAATTTTTAAAACGCTGAGAGAAACGGTCGGAAGCTACGGTCCCATTGTGTTGCATCAAGCGGTGGCGAAAGAATTTTCGATGAGATTGGATGAAGCCTCGAAAGAGTATGAGCGGTTCCGCTCCATCCCGCAAGTTGGTGCGTACCTTGAGCATGCTTGGTATCATCAAGAGCTGATTGGGCGGTTGCGTAAAGCCGAAAGTGATCCGTCGCCAGCCGTAAAAGCATTCCTCTATCATACGGTTTCTGTCAATTATTGGGATTTGGGATTTCGCCATCAGGCGGAACAAATATTAGAGCGTTCGCTTCAGGCGGATTCTTCGTTTTATCCTGCGCTCATGTTCGGCGCGTACTACGCATTGCAGAACAGGGATACACTCAAGGCGAAAATGTACTCGGCGCGCTTAAATCGCATTGACGCTTCCCATGATTTAGCAAGGGGACTTGCAAAAATCTTTGTGTACTTTGATTCGCTGAAATCACAGCCTGCGCCGCTTCGGCGAGCAGAGTATCACGTGCAAATTGCAAAAACGTATGTTGCAATGGGATTGCGCGAAATCGCCATTGACGAGCTTTTACGCCTCAAGGAGGAGAACCTGCAGAACAAAGACTGTCTTCGTCTGCTGGCTGAGCTGTACGAGGGCAAGGGGAGGTATTATCCCGCTGTTCAGGCGTTAAGGCAACTTGTTGTGTATGCTCCTGATGACCAAGAAGCAAAGACTAAGCTTTTGAGATTATTAGAGCGGTGGTAGTGATTTATGATTGCTCAGATTGCGCAGATTTACCGCAGATTGAGATTACGCAGATTGAAGGCGGATGCTCGTGTGCGCCAGAGGCGCAACTTGCCCTGTTTAACGGGGTCCGCCTGCCGAGGGCATGGCTTTGCCATTTGGCGGAGATGCTCGCGGATAAAAGAATAGGACGCGGATGATCGCTGATGAGGCGGATACTCGTGGATGATTGTCATTCCGGCGAAAGCCGGAATCCAGAAATCAAAATAAAACTGGACTCCCCCTTTCGCTGGAGTGACAGTAGAAAAGTCTGGTCACTTTTTCTTATTTGAGATTTGATATTGCCTTCGCAGGGATGTTTTGTTATATTTATTTTTACACGGGCCCTTAGCTCCCACCTGCCTGCCCGACGCAGGCGGGCGGTGGGCGGGCAGTTGGTTATTTATCCGCCGTCTTGCTTGACCGCCAAGCTTAATGGCGATTGGGCGGAGAGCAGCGGACCCATATTGTAGGATCACCGATTAACATCTAAGAATTTTGTTTTACGGGCCCTTAGCTCAGTTGGTTACCTGTCCGCCGTCTTGTTGGGCGGAGAGCAGCGGACCCATATTGTAGGATCACCGTTTAACATCTAAGAATTTTGTTTTACGGGCCCTTAGCTCAGTTGGTTAGAGCAGCGGACTCATAATCCGCTGGTCGCAGGTTCGAGCCCTGCAGGGCCCACAAAAAACCCCTTACGGGGTTTTTGCGTTGTACGGCAGACGAGACCGTCACCTCTCGCATTGCTTAACAATACCAGTTTTGGATGAAAGGTGACGGTCACGTA
>JACQBK010000025.1 GCA_016194505.1 Ignavibacteriales bacterium
ACCATCGTTCCAAGCTCGCCTGTTGTACCGTATGATGACCCTACGCTCCTCTTCGCTAATGCAGGGATGAATCAATTTAAAGACGTCTTCCTCGGAAGCGGCAAACGCTCGTACACCCGCGCAGTTGATACACAAAAGTGCATTCGGGTGAGCGGCAAACACAATGACCTCGAAGAGGTCGGCCGGGATACATACCATCACACCTTTTTTGAGATGTTAGGCAATTGGTCGTTCGGAGATTACTATAAAAAAGAAGCTATCGAATGGGGATGGGATTTACTGACAAATGTGTGGGGGCTTCCGAAAAACCGCCTCTGGGCAACTGTTTACAAAGATGACGATGAAGCCGAGCAACTGTGGAAAACCGTTACCGATATAGACCACAGCCACGTTCTCCGATTCGGCGAAAAGGATAACTTTTGGGAGATGGGCGAGACCGGACCCTGCGGTCCCTGTTCCGAAATCCACATTGACCGAACGCCCAATGGCACGGCAACAGCTTCGATGGTGAACGCCGGCGTTGCCGAAGTCATGGAAATTTGGAATCTTGTCTTCATCCAATACAACCGAGATGCGAGCGGCAAGCTTACTCCCCTGCCAGCAAAGCATGTTGATACGGGAATGGGCTTCGAGCGTATGTGTGCGGTTCTGCAAAACAAATCTTCCAATTACGATACGGATGTCTTTACGCCTATTATCAATCGTATTTCTGAACTTACGGGCAAGCCTTACGACGGAAGAATGAGTGCCATTCCAAAGCAGCAAATGGAAATTGATACCGCGATGCGCGTTATTGCCGATCACATCCGCACGCTTACGTTTGCTATCGGTGATGGAGCAGTGCCATCGAATGAGGGTCGCGGCTACGTCTTACGCAGGCTCCTTCGCCGCGCGGCGCGGTTCGGCCGCAATCTGAATATGCGTGAGCCGTTCGTTTATAAACTTGTCCCAACGCTGGTCAATACGATGGGAACTGTTTTTCCTGAAATCATAGCGAAGAGCGAGCAAATCCAAAAAATTATCAAGGGCGAAGAAGAAGGATTTAATGCTACATTGGATAGAGGGTTGGAGATTTTCGAGGAAGTCGTTAAGAAAGTAGTAAGCAACAAGTCTCAAGTAATAAGTGGAGAGGATGTTTTTAAATTATATGATACGTATGGGTTCCCGGTTGACTTGACGGCGTTATTAGCGCTGGAGCGGGGTCTTAAAATTGATGAAAGTGGATTTAACGAATTGATGGAGGAACAGAGGGAACGATCGCGGATCGTCAGTCTTGCTGGACGAATAGAAAGTTCATCGTCTGCTAGCGCAAGATTACCTATCACCACAAGCAAAGATACTCTCCAAGCTTTCGTCAAAGATATCACCGCCGGGAATTTGCAATTCATCGGCTATGATGAACTTGAAACAACCGCGACACTCGTCAAAGGCGGCAGGCATTTGTTTGTCCTCGATGCTACTCCCTTCTATGGAGAAGCCGGCGGGCAAGTCGGCGATAAAGGGACAATGGAAGTTGACAGTCGCACGTTTAACGTCTATGATACCCAAAAAGTAGGCAATCTTAACGTGCATATTCTCGAAGAGTCCGCGCCTGCAATACTCGGGCAAAAAGTTCGAGCAAAGGTGAATGCCGAACGCCGTTTTTCCATCATGCGCAACCATACGGCAACACACCTTGTTCACGCCGCATTGAGGAAAATTTTAGGAACACACGTCCATCAGTCCGGCTCGCTTGTGGCACCGGATCATTTGCGGTTCGATTTTGCTCATTTCTCCAAAGTAACCGAGCAGGAATTATCCGATATCGAAGCCCTTGTTAATGATAAAATTAAAGAGAACATTACGCTCAACCATCATCGCAATATCCCCTTTGAAGAAGCGAAAAAAATGGGCGCGCTGATGTTTTTCGGCGATAAGTACGGGGATCGTGTGAACGTGGTGGACTTTGGCGAGTTCAGCAAAGAATTCTGCGGCGGAACGCATGTTAAATCTACTGCCGAAATAGGATACTTCAAATTCCGCTCGGAAGGAAGCGTTGCAAGCGGCATTCGGCGCATCGAGGCGGTTACTTCCGATGGTGCGCGTGAGCTTCTCAAGTTGCAAGATCGAAATTTGGTCGAAAGGATAGATTATGCTCTCGAACAGCTTCACCAGATTTCTGAGCTGAGCAAAGAGCTTGCGGCACTCAACGGGAACACGTCATCTTCGCCGGAATCATTCAAAGCATTTGAACAAAGAATTGAAGTTCTAAAAAGTTTTTCCAAGCAATCCGGTACAGATTTTTCCGGGCTCAAGATGCAATTCAATGAACGTTCTCAACGTGCGCTTCAAATCGAAAATATTATTCTTGAGCTTGCAGAAAAGAAAAAGTCCATTGAGAAAGAACTCTCGAAATATCGTTTGCAATCGCTTTCAGGCGATATTGAAGTGCTCATCCAAAAAGCAGTATCTTTAAACGGAGCAAAACTCGTCTCCGCAAAAGTCTCTGTCGGCTCGATGGATGAACTAAAATCGCTGGGCGATACGCTCCGCGCAAAATTGGGAAGCGGCGTGGGTTTGCTTGCTTCGGTTATTGATGAGAAGGTTGCTCTCGTCTGCACGGTCAGCGATGATCTCATAAAAACAAAGAACGTTCAGGCGGGAAAAATTGTCGGCGCAGTAGCCAAGCTTGTCGGTGGTGCCGGTGGCGGCAAGCCGCACCTTGCAACCGCAGGCGGCAAAGATGTAGCAAAATTGGATGAGGCTCTAAAATCCACTGAAGCAATTGTGAAATCGTTTTTGAATGACTAAAGTACTATGGAGACAGCAAAGCTTTGACCGTAGGGGCGTATTGCAATACGCCCCTACAAAAATCTCTGTACAACTCTGTGAATTTTTTTATAAAAACCATGTCCACATACGAAAAGCTTCTTAAAATAAAGCAGGAACGAGGCGCGGGATTCCTCGTTCTTGTTGATCCCGATAAGAACAACAAGCAGAATCTTCCCGCATTTGTCCGGGAAGCAACAGAGGCGGGCGTGGATGGATTTCTTGTCGGCGGCAGCTTGATGCTGACGAACGAGTTCGAAGAGCATCTCCAAACCATCAAACGCAATACGACTGTGCCGGTGATTATATTCCCCGGCAGTTTATTTCAGGTTTCCGCGGTTGCGGATGCGCTGTTGTTCCTTGTGCTCATCAGCGGACGCAATCCCGAGCATCTTATCGGCAATCAGGTCATAGCCTCCCCTATCATCAAAAAAATTGGACTCGAAGCCATCTCCACAGGCTACATGCTTATCGAGGCAGGTAAAACCACGTCGGCGGAGTTTATGAGCAACACGAAGCCAATTCCGCACAATAAGCCCGATATTGCGCTTGCACATGCACTTGCGGCGGAGTATATCGGTATGAAGCTGTTGTATTTAGACGCGGGCAGCGGTGCGGATTTCCCCGTTCCCAACGAAATGGTCGCCGCTATCGCTAAACACTGCTCACTGCCCATGATTGTTGGCGGAGGCATCCGGACGCCGGAAGAAGCAAGGAAAAAAGTTCAAGCCGGCGCATCATTTGTCGTAACCGGGACAATCACAGAAGAAAATAATCACAAATCGCTCATAAAAGATTTTGCCGAGGCGATTCACTCCTCAGCAACAATCGCCAATCGGAAACTGTAAATTGACAATTCAATTATGGCACATCTCCCTTTGACACTCGTGTATCGCCAAAAATTCATTCTCGATTCGCTGAAGGAAAGCTCCGAAATCAAGCAAAAAATTGCCGAGCAGTGCGCGGGCGATATTGCCAAAGCCATTGATGTGATCATCAGCGGGCTGAAGAACAAGAAAAAAATCCTCTTATGCGGCAACGGCGGAAGCGCGGCTGATGCGCAACACCTTGCAACGGAATTTGTCATTCGTCTCAATCCGAAAATAAAACGACCGGGCATTCCCGCTATTGCTTTAACGACCGATACCTCAACCTTGACCGCCGGTGCAAATGATTTTGGCTACGATAACATCTTCGCACGTTCCGTCGAAGCACTAGGCAATGAGGGAGATATTCTTATCGGCATTAGCACAAGCGGAAATTCGGAAAACGTCAATAAAGCGTTCCAGAAAGCTAAAGAGAAAAAAATTGCCACCATTGGATTCCTCGGAAAAGACGGGGGCAAGTCGAAAGCACTGGTGGATTTGGCGATCATCGTCCCTTCACAAGATACACAGCGAATCCAAGAGGGACACATTACTATCGGACATATTATTTTTCAAGAGGTTGAGCAGGAGATGTTCGGCTGATAATTGAAGATTGTAAATTGACAATCGAAAATTTTTAATTCGCAGTTCAAATAATGCTTCAGCATCGCAAAGACTTTCTTATTCCATTAGTTACGGTTATTTCAGACGTCATTGCTATTGAGGCGGCGTTTCTTTTTTCATATTGGCTTCGATTTTACTCCCCACTCACCTCTACCATTCCCGTTACGTTAGGGTTTCCTCCGCTCGAAGCGTACGTTATCGGCTCGCTAGTCGTTATCCCAACGTGGCTTTTTCTGTTCAACTCAAGGAATATGTATGCCTCGCGGCGCATCACGTACTTCTCCGATGAGTTTTTTGCTATTGTTCGCCTCGTGTTCGTCGGAATGCTCATCGTCATGGCAGGGGCATTTTTCTACCGCGCGTTTTCGTATTCGCGCGTTGTATTCGCTATGTTAGGATTTTCGGCGGTGTTCTTTATTTCCATCGAACGATTCATCGTCATGAAATTCGAACAGCGTTGGTATGCGCGGGGTCATGATCTCAAAGAGGTCATTATTGTCGGGACAAACGCCACCGCCCGCCGCGTGTACGAGAATATTTCTTCGCATCCTTTTTTGGGATACCATGTTGTAGGATATTTTTCCGCGAACGGGGCACATGAAATGAACGACAGCGGGGCGAAACATCTCGGCTCCATTGATGTAGTTCCGGTGTACATTAAAGAACACACTATTGATGTCGTATTGATAGCGTTGAGCTACAAAGAACATCCACAATTGTACGAAATGGTTCGCGAGTGCGAGGGTCTCAACACGGAAATGATGATGGTGCCGGATATGCTCGAAATGATGACAAGCAGAGTCCGCATCAAAGAGCTTGAGGGCATACCGTTTATCAACATCAAGGGCGTCCCTCTTTCAACATGGAACATTATTCTCAAGCGCTCGTTCGATGCATTTGTGGCGGTGCTCGTGCTCATCCTCGCCAGCCCATTGTTTCTTCTCATCGCTGTTCTGGTAAAGCTTGATTCAAAGGGGCCTGTTTTCTTTCTACAGGAACGAGTTGGCTTAGACGGTGTTCCTTTTCAAGTGATGAAATTCCGGACAATGCGAACGGACGCGGAAAAAGATACTGGTCCCGTCTGGACAACGAAAAGTGATCCCCGGACGACAAACACAGGGAAATTCCTTCGCAGGTTCAGCCTTGATGAGATTCCTCAGCTATTGAACGTGCTCCGGGGAGATATGAGCATCGTTGGACCCCGCCCTGAACGACCGCATTTCGTGGAGCAGTTTAAGGAAATTCCCAAGTATCTTGACCGCCATAGGGTTAAAACAGGGATGACCGGATGGGCGCAGGTCAATGGGCTACGAGGCAATGCTCCCATCGAGGAGCGGACAAAGTATGACGTTTATTATGTCGAAAACTGGTCGCTGATATTCGACTTAAAGATTATATTGAAAACAATCCGGGCAGTGCTCTTTGGGGAGGATGCGTATTAGGGAGTAAGGGTGTTAAGTAATCAGATTTAAACGCTTCACTAATTTATTTTACATCAATCACTTACCTACTTACTACTCAACTACTTTATATGGTTGCTGTTTTCATATTTGGGCTTCACGGTATTGCCACCATTTACACCTTCTTTAAGTATAAAAAGGAAGGTTTGAGTGAAGGAATTCTTGCTATTGCGTTTATGGCGATAGTCTTTGCTATCGGGTGGACCATTGCGACGATGTTGACCAATTTGCTCTTTACTCTGGAAGCATTCATTAAATGGTACTATGCTCCCGCCGATTCCCTCTTTTTGCAAACATTGCGAAAAGAAATAAGTCGGGATACAATCTCTTTACTGATTCTCACAGGGGGTGAATTGGGGTTTTACTACTTGTTCCTGGGAGGGGGAAAACAAAAGAAGATAGAGAAAAGCAAGTCAAGCCAGAAAGAGGCTCCTCAACCACCGGCGTAAGCCGACGGTTTTTATTTCAACGTAAACAGAAAAATTATCTCACATTTCTGATCAATCTGAGGCTGGGAAACTCTGAGCGGTTCAAACCTCCAATAACGAACTTCCTTCATTGCCGCTTCCTCTAATCTTGTATTGCCTTTTTTTGCCGGCTGTAACGATTTAACAGCGCCATCAGGCGAGACGACTGCAAGCAGGTTAATTTGCGCTTCGACTTTTACTCCCTCAGGATATTGCGGCAAATCGCCGCTGAGTCTCTTACGAGTGCCACCCTGCAACCAATTCATAGAATAGCCGAGACCGTTTCCGCTTCCACCGTCAAACCCATCAGCATCGCCTCCAGCGCCAACACCGCGAATGCCTGGTGTCGGTTTTGAATTCGAGCCAATGCCGGAAAGCCCCAACCCACTGGGTGAATCACCTGTGCGCGATGCGATAACAGTCCCACCTCGCAGATCGTTTACAGGATTTCCGTTTCCACCGCCTACTGCATCCGTGCGCCCTCTTTTCTCTTGTGTTTCCGGTGAAAGGTTACTCACATCAATTTTGTCGGCTTGCTTCACGCCGGGTATATCGCCAAGCCCCTCCCCTTTTGTCCTTTGTACCGGTGCGACAGGTTTTATTTTGAGCCAGCCTTTTGGCGCAGGTTCTTTGGAAGAAGGCGGCTCAGACACATTCGGTTTTTCGAAAACAGGGTACGCTGAAAGTCCGAATTGGGAGCTTGGCAGCGTCTTCGGTTCGTCATACAGCGTAATAGAGACTGATCGGGATTCTTCATCCTTGGGAGCTAATAACGTGTAGCCCCAATATAATCCAACCAGAGCAAAATGAATAATGGCAGAATAGCGGAACCCACGCTTCAAATAAAACTGATAATTCCGCTTCAGCTCGATTGCCCCATAGACCGCCCGCGGAAGGATGATGTTCGGACGTCCTTCTTCTACCGTTCGCTGTTTTTCTATGACTGTAAAGGTTTCTTCCATAGAATTCATAATTCATTCCTTCCACACATGATACGACCTTGCCTATACACAGGTTACGATCCTATTTGAACATTACTTGTTAACTCGGTCAATCCAATATCTTGATTTCAACTCTTCTGCAAAACTTTCGACTGCCGTTTGCGCGTCCTTACGGGAAGGATAATGACCAATGCGGACGGTGTACCATGGACCGTCTTTATACATCCGCTCCTCCATATAGGCGGGGTAACCGGCTTCGCTAAGCTTTTGCACCATGGATTCCGCGGAGATTTTGTTCTTCAACGCAAACACTTGAACGGTATATTCTCCTTTCATTTCTCCAAGTTTTCCGGAACTCGGTACAGCAGGCATTTGCATTTGCTTGATAGGCTGTGCAGGTTTCTTCTCGCTCTTCGCGACAGGCTTGCTCTCGGATTTTGCTTCTCCCTTTGCGGGAGTTTTTTTCTTCGGTGTATCAATCGCCGGCGTTTCAATCATTTGTGTTTGGGCGGTGTCTTTCTTTTCAACCGCTTGCTCCTGCTCGGGCGCCGCTTCGTTGTATTCAACAACCGTAGGCGCGGGCTGCTTCTTTCCCCACAATTTGACGATACCAAGTTTGTTCAATAAAAATGCCGCTCCGCCTCCAACGATGAGAAACGCAAAAATGACGATAAGAACTTTTACCAGACCTCCACCCTTTTTCTCTTCTTCTAACTCCTCTTCACTCTCATCCGATAATAGCTCGGTGCTCTCGGAGTCTTCCTCGTGCTCATCTTCGCTGAAATTTAAATCAGGCATTGATAGTTCCTCCTTATTGTGGGGAATGTTGTAAGAGCTTTTTTAAATGCTACATTCTTCATTGACCAAAGTTTTTGTTCTTTTTCACCATTTATATGTTAAACCAAACGCAATCATGAATGGCGGCGCTTGGTATCCTCGCCACAGCTCGTATTTTCGATCCAATATGTTGTGGAGATCAAGAACGATGCTGAGCGGCATCATAACAGCGTACTCGCCTCGCACACTCAACAATAAATAATCCGGCAATTTCGCGCTATTGAATACATCAACATTCCGGCGATCGACAAAGTTCGCACGAGGCTCAATACGCAACCCAAACGGAAACGTATATGAATACGATGCCGAAAGTTCGAAATCAGATTTATAAGGTACCCTGTCCTGCGTCACACTGTTTTTCGTCGAATTGACGGCAAGCACAACAGCAAAATAACTATTCGGATACACTTGTGCAAATAAATCGGTTTGGAATGTTGCAACGGTCGTTTTGCCGCCGTAGAAAAAGCTCCATATCCCCGGAGAAGCGACATCCGTTAAAAGATTATAACCCTCAATTTCCTGATAATGATAAGAGAGTCGTGTGCGTACATGTTCACTCCAATTTGTCTCCAGTGCGCCGGTAACATCTACGGGAATATCCGGGTACAAAAGAATCGCATTTGCCGAAAGATACGGATATTGCTCGATGTGTGAATCAAGCGTCGCAAAATTAACGCTCCCTCTGTAAGATGCCAGCAATGTTGTTTGTTTGAATAACTGATACCCGATGCTAACGTGGGGATACACGCGAGTCAATTGTTGGTTTTGCATGCCCTGACTCACATACAAGTTTGCCGAAGCCTGCAGGAACAACTTATTCCACCACACCGGTGAATTGCCGATGCTGAGTTCAAGATATGAAAGAGTGCTAGATTGTGTTTGCGAAAGCGACGCCGTGTAAAATTGAATTTTGCTGACCAAAGGGGCATTCCACACTTGAAAGCGGGACTCTAACCCTATATCGAACCGATTTTGCGTAGTGTTGGTGGATGAGTCAGTTACCACAAAATTTTTGAAACGAAATGAGAGATCATAATCCACCGGACTGCTTGCCGAACCAGAAATGCCCGCCCCCACCAAAATTGATGAAGTAGTTCGTGCAAGCGAGGGCGTTGGCGAACCATAGAAGCGATATATCTCTGTGCCATAACCGCCATTGCCGCTCAGTATTGCGTTATCCAATAATGCCGAAGATGAGTGAACCAGCATGCTTCCCTTCGCCCCTATGCTTCCGCCGGAGCTGTTGGTGTAAGGCGCGTACCCTTTCGTCAAATGATATTGAACATCGCCAAGATACTGATACTCGGGATTGGCTTGGCTGAGCAAAAGTCCGAGCTTGGGCGTAAAATAATTTCCCATGCTCGCCAATATTCTTCCGGAAAATATTGGATACTTCAATACGCCAAATCCCTGTTTTTCTTCGAGAAGGAATTCTACGGTGCCTCTATCGCGCGCACCGACCGTCCGGTCTAAGCCCAATTCGGAATTTTCCGTGCGCTCGTCGGCGGCTTCCTTTTCTACACTTGGGAGATCTATTGAAGCGATGCCCGTTATGACAAATTCCGGCAAATCAATTTTCGGTAACGTTTGAGAATTTTGATTTTTACCCATGACGGACGGTTGTTTGACATCCGTTGTCGGCGCAGAAACGTCAGCGCGTTTTGGCTCAGGCTGAGGCTTCTCAGGAGTCGGTTTTTCCTGCGCAACCACAACCGAAATGACAAACAACGAAAATATTATTAAAGGTTTTCTCAAAAATCTCAACCCATTGTCATTGCGAGAAGTCCTGAAAGGACGACGAAGCAATCCCATTGTTCTAAGAAAGATTAACGATGAGATTGTCCCGCTTTTTGGATTCCGTTCAACGTGCGGGATTCCATAAAACGGAACTTCGCAAAAAACGCTCGCAATGACAACTTTATCTATTCTTAATACAGCCTCAGGAAAGGTTTTCATCCTCATCACATTCCCTCAAGGTTCTTAAGTCGTCGGGAGGCTTCGGCGAAAATGTCGCCCTCCTTCTGCAATTTCAAGACATTCTGGTAAGCGTCCTTAGCGCTCTTGGCATCTTTTAGCTCTTCGTACGCTCCCCCCAGACCCAAATATGCTTTTGCAAGCCACTCGCCATACGAGGGGAATACATACCGCACACGCAAAAATGCCGTAACAGCATTTTGCCAGTTTTTGCTCTCGGAATATGCCAAGCCGCTGAGATACTGCGCCTCGGCGCCAATCTCATCCGTGCGCGAGGTCGCAACCTTTTGTGCGAGTGTTTGCGCGGCGTTATAATCCTTTGCGTGAAGATGAATTTGAGCCAATCCTAACCTTGCTTTATCGGCAGCGACCGTTGAGCCGTATTTTGCGATGACAAATTCAAACTGGTTCTTCGCTTCCTGGACATCCCCATTGTCAAAAAAGACCATGCCTTTTAAATAGACGATCTCGCCTGCATATTCGGCATCGCCAAGCTGTGCTTCAGCCTTCGATAAAACGCCTAACGCTTGGTCATATTTCTTTAACGCCCGATAAAGCTGTGCTGCCTCAAGCAGAGAGCTTGCAACGATCTTCTGAGAAGCGCCTTTTGCTCCAACAACCTGTTCAAAGACATTTGCCGCCTCGGCAAGCTTGCCGCCTTCAGCTAAACTTTTGCCAAGCAATTGGAGTGCGTTTGCCTTTTGGCTTGAGTTAGGATATTTTGAAATGAATGCTCGATACTCCTCCGCCGCTTCATCGTATTGTCTTTGATTGAGGAGCAGGTCGGCTTTCTTTAATGACAATTGCTCGGTAATCTGTGAAGACGGATTTCCTTTCGAATACGCATCCAATACTGCGATCGCTTCTTTTTCTTTGCCTTGCGCAACCAGACAATATTGAACTCCCGTCATCGCATCCAATACATAGGAGCTGTTGGGAAATCGGTCCACGACTTCACGATACGATTGTTCAGCAGCGGCGAATTGTTTTAAATTATAATACGCATCGCCAATGCTATAATAAGCGCGGGGAACAGTTTCCGTCTCAGGATAATTAGTAATGACTGCTTGGAATTCTTTAATCGCCTGCGAGTAGTCTTTTTTCTGAAATTTAATCCAACCCAGGGCATACTGTGCGTCATCAGCTAACGATGATTGAGAAAATGCTTTGATGAGAGCGGCAAATTGCTCCGATGCCTGCTCAGAATCACCGGAACGATGAAATGCCTGTGCAAGCTGGTAATAGGCGTAATCTACCCCATCGTTTTGGGGAAACAATCGTAAAACCGCCCGATACACTCCCGTCGCTTTCTTGTAATCTTTAAGAGAGAAATAACAATCGCCCAACCGCAACCGCGCATCAAATGAAAATTTACCATTGGGGTAGGCAGTGATGAGACGCTCAAAACCTTCGATCGCTTTGGAAAATTCATTCATTTTAAAATGCGACCAGGCAACGCCGTACATTCCTTCTTCACGTCGTTCGTGGTTCGGTAAATCGGCAATAGCCTGATATTGCTTCAAGGCAGCACGATAATTACCCCCTTTATATTCCGACTCCGCCAGCCAATACAGAGCCTCAACCGATTTGGGATGATCGGGATAAAGCTTCGTGAACTCCGTAAATTTGGCAGTCGCTTCTTTATAATTCTGCGCCTTATAAGCGCACCAAGCCGCTTGATAGCCTGCAGCAACCTTAACAGGGAACGAAATGGTAGGCTGGTTCAAGGCGCTTTCAAAAGCAGATTGCGCGGCTTCATACTTGCCTTCTGCGATGAGGCATTCGCCAATCATGCGAAAGGCGTCTGCGAGCACATCACTTTCCGGATATTCCTTCGTTACGCGATCAAAGAAATTCTTTGCCTCGGCGGTCTTTTTATCTTCATATAACATCAACCCGACATCGTAAAGTGCGTTATCGGCAAAGTCGCCTTTTGGCTCCGTTGCAAAAACTTGTGTCAACGTCTTCAATCCTTCATCACGTTTGCCGGCTAATTTTTCTGCCATGCCTTTACGATAGAACGCTGCATGGGCAATTGCATCTTTCCCGCCGACAAGCTTTCCAAAAACCCCGGCGGCTGCGGCAAATTCATTTTGTTCCATCAGCGTCCAGCCAAGCGCATAGGTAACTTCTTTTATTAATTTATGGTTGGGATATGTTGAGAGAAAATCCTGATATTGCTTCTTCGCTTGGTTATAATCATTAAGATTGTAATATGACTCCCCAATCAAATAATCCGCTTCTCCTCTTTGTTCAGCCTGCTCAATGTTGGACCGTGAAGCAGTTAATTCCGCAATTGCTTGTTTATAATTTTTCAGATAATAGTAGCACTCTCCAATCCGAACCCTGGATGATGCAGTTAGCGTGCTTTGCGGAAACTCATCAATCATCTTGCGATACCAATCGGCGGCTTTAGCGTAATCAGTCTTTTTCTGATAAGTCCAAGCAACAGAGTACAGCGCGTAATCGCGCACACGGTTGTTCGGATAATTTTCGTAGGCGAGAGTATAATATTTAACCGCATTATCATACTCTTCCGTTTTGAGGTATGTCTCACCAATCCAATACGCAGCTTCACCCGCGAGATCGCTTTCAGAGTATTTATCCAGAACAGTTTTGTACGCCGTGATGGCTTCTTGATTTTTTTTCTGCTTAAGGTACGTATCGCCTAAACGGAAGTAAGCATTATCTGCGAGATTGGAGGATTGAAACTGAAGCGCAAATTCACTGAATCCCTTCGCGGCGGCATCGTATTGTTCTTGCTGAAAAAGACATTCTGTTTTTAAAAAGATGGCGTCGGGATGTTTAATGCTTGCCGGATATTTTTCCGCAAACTTGCCAAATTGTTCCGCCGCAAGCTGGAATAAGCCATCCTTATACAAACCATAAGCAAAGGCATAATCTTGTTCTTCGGCAATTGTTGAGTTTTGAGAAGGGAGTTGCGTTTGGGCTTGCAAGCCTTGGGGAAAGGCTGTTATTAAACCCACGAAAACAATGGAAAGAACGAAAAAACAGCCAATTTTACTATTAAGCTCCTTCACTTCACCGCATATCATCATTCCAAGCACCTAACCCTCCAAGCTTAAAGTATAGTTTGAGATGATCCAATTAACACTCTAATTTAATGTAATCCGCATTAGAAGTCAAGAACTTTGAGTATTCCTTAGACTTTTTCGAGTTTTGATGGGAACCTCAAAAAATGCCATCTTTGCTAAAAAAAGGCAGGGTTAACACAAATTAGACGTTATGAAAAGGGAACAATGGTGGGGATGTGGGGAGGTTTTTTACTTCAAAACTAAGCTACTATCTCATTATGATATTCCTGCAGACTCTTTACGGTAAGAGCGTTCTCTTTTTGCTTTTCAATTCCTTTCACAGCAGTATCAGCCGCAGAAAGCGTGGTAATAAAAGCTACCTTGTGTTCGATGGCAGCCCACCCAATTGCAAACTCATCGTATCGGGATTCTTCGCCAAGCGGCGTGTTGATGATAAGCTGAATTTCGCCGTTCTTGATCATATCAACAACATTGGGTCGCCCTTCATTCACTTTAAATACCTTGTCGGCTTTAAGACCATGCTCATTAAGAAATTTTGCCGTTCCTTCTGTTGCAATAATTGAAAAGTTGAGCCGGATATATTCTTTTACAATCCTAAGAGTGATGTCGTTTTTATCGCTACTGTTAACGCTGATGAAAACTCTTCCTTCCGTCGGCAAGGTATTGCCTGCACCCATTTGGGCTTTTGCGATTGCACTGCCGAATGCTGAAGATATTCCCATCACTTCTCCGGTAGAGCGCATCTCCGGACCAAGAAACACCGGCACGCGAGGAAATTTCGAGAACGGAAACACCGCTTCTTTTACGGAGATGTGCTTCACTGTGCTGAAATCAAAATCTTTTAACCCCAACCCTTCAAGCGTGCGACCGACCATAACCTTTGCCGCAACTTTGGCAAGTGGCACACCAACCGCCTTGCTGACAAACGGAACGGTTCTTGAGGCGCGGGGGTTCACTTCAAGAACATAGACAACACCATTTTTCATTGCATACTGAACATTGATTAACCCGACAACTTTTAATGCTTTCGCAAGCCTGACGGTATAATTCTTCAGCTCTTCAAGATTTTTTTGAGAAATCATATAAGGCGGAATAACACAAGAGCTATCTCCCGAATGAATCCCCGCCTCTTCGATATGCTCCATGACGCCGCCGATGACGACATCTTTTCCATCGCAAACGGCATCAACGTCAAACTCGAACGCATCTTCGAGAAAGCGGTCAATAAGCACGGGGTAATCTGGCGAAACATCTACCGCCTTTTTCATATACGTTCGGACAGCATCGCTGTTGTAACAAATTTCCATCGCCCGACCGCCGAGCACATAGGAGGGCCGTACCAGCACGGGGAAACCGATTTGCTCCGCCACAAGAACCGCTGTATTGACGGAATATGCCGTGCCATACTTCGGATGAGGAATACCGAGCCGTTTCAATAAGGCGCCGAAACGCTCGCGGTCTTCTGCAAGGTCAATGCCTTCGGGAGAAGTACCGAGAATGCGGACACCATTTTCCTCCAAAGCTTTTGCAATCTTCAGAGGCGTTTGACCGCCGAAGCTGACAATGACTCCATAGGGCTGTTCGTGGTCGCAAATGTTGAGAACATCTTCAAGCGTAAGCGGCTCAAAGTAGAGTTTATCCGTTGTATCATAATCCGTTGAAACTGTTTCGGGATTACAATTGATCATGATAGTCTCGATGCCTTCTTCTGCAAGAGCATAGACACCATGCACACAGCAATAATCGAACTCTATCCCTTGTCCGATTCTATTGGGTCCGCCGCCAAGGATAATGACCTTTTTGCGATCGCTCCGTATTGATTCGTTCTCTTGATCGTAGGTAGAATAATGGTACGGGGTATGCGCCTCAAACTCCGCTGCGCAGGTATCAACGGTCTTGTACACGGGGATAATTCCGAAATGCTTTCGCAATTTCCGTACCGCCCGTTCGGATGTGTCCCAAATAGTAGCCAATTGGCGGTCGGAAAAGCCGTATTGCTTCGCCTTGAGTAAAACCTCTTTTGTTACAGTCGTTGGAACGTTTTTAGTTTTGCCGGTTTGTTTCATGTCCTCTTAGCTCGTTATACCGCTTGATCTGGTCTGCGGTTAGGATTTGTTTCATCCTAAGATGCGCCTGCAAATGGATAAATCGAAGGTCGGCGCGCAGCTTGCCGATTTGTTCTAATTTTGGGCGGAGTGTCTTTTCGTTAATCGTCCCCGCCTCGAACATTTTATTCAACTCTTCTTCCGCTTGGACAATTTCTTCGCCCTTTGCGATAGCAGAGATACCGACAAGATTTTCCAACGTCTCGGCTTTTTTGATTTGATCCCTGTTCAAGGCAAGCTGTTCTTTGAATTCAAGAACATGTTTAGGACCGGGGTAACTATTTTCTTCCGCGTAAGAAGCCAAACCCATCCCCAATCCTTTGAGCAATGCTTCTTTATCAGGCGGAATTGCCGTCTGCGCCGATGCTTGACTCACTATCATAAGAAATATAAAACAAACCATCATTACGAAAATTTTTCTTGTTTGAAACAATACCGACCTATTCATAAAAAAACTCCATTTTCCAATATTACGCCCGATAGGCGTATAATTCTTCTTCGAAATCCACGATTTGTTTCAAATTGTGAAGGAACCATGGATCAATTTTCGTGATATCGCGCAATTCTTCTATTGTTGAGCCAAGCTGAAACGCGTAGCGCAAGTAAAACACATTATCCGGCTTCGGCATTTTCAACCGATCCAGAACTCTCTTTTTCCACTCTGCCCGTTTTGAATCGGGAAGCTTTCGCACATCTACCACATCCTTCCCATCTGCGCCGAGACCGAATCTTCCCTGCTCAAGCGAGCGTAGTGCTTTTTGGAACGACTCCTTAAACGTTCTTCCGATCGCCATCGCTTCACCGACGGATTTCATCTGAATGCCAAGCGTATCATCAACACCTTTGAATTTTTCAAAATCCCATCGCGGAATTTTTACAACACAATAATCAATCGTCGGCTCGAATGATGCGGGAGTCTCTTTCGTAATGTCGTTTGGAATTTCATCCAACGTATAACCCACGGCAAGCTTTGCCGCAATTTTCGCAATGGGAAATCCTGTGGCTTTCGATGCCAGCGCAGATGAGCGAGAAACACGAGGATTCATTTCAATGACAATCATTCGTCCGTTTTTCGGGTTGGTCGCGAATTGAATATTGGAGCCGCCCGTTTCAACGCCTATTTCACGGATAATTTTCTTTGCCGCATCGCGCATCGCCTGATATTCTTTATCGGTCAACGTTTGGGCTGGAGCAACGGTGATCGAATCGCCCGTGTGCACACCCATCGGATCAAAGTTCTCAATCGAACAGATGATAACGACATTGTCCTTCAAATCGCGCATTACTTCTAATTCATATTCTTTCCAGCCGATAACGGATTCCTCGATCAACACTTGATGAATGGGGCTGCTGGAAAGACCATGCTCCACCTTTTCTTTAAACTCTTCAAGGTTGTAAGCAGTTCCGCCGCCCGTTCCACCCAACGTGAACGAAGGGCGGATGATAATGGGGAATCCAATTTTTTCAGCAACTCGTAATGCTTCATCCAGCGAATGAACAAAGCCGCCGCGGGCAGTTTCCAGCCCAATGTTATCCATCGCGGCTTGAAATAATTCCCGATCTTCCGCTTTTTTTATCGCTTCAAGTTTTGCGCCGATAAGCTCTACACCGTATTTTTTGAGAACGCCGCTCTCAGCCAATGCCACTGCTGTGTTCAATGCGGTTTGCCCACCCATTGTCGGCAGAATGACATCAGGCCTTTCTTTTTCTATTATTTTTTCGACAAATTCGGGAGTAATTGGCTCAATGTAGGTCGCATCAGCAAGCTCAGGGTCGGTCATAATGGTTGCGGGGTTGCTGTTAATGAGGATGACCCGGTAGCCTTCTTCTCTCAATACTTTGCAGGCTTGGGTTCCTGAATAATCAAATTCGCATGCTTGACCAATAACGATGGGACCAGAACCAATGATGAGGATGGATTTAATGTCGGTACGTTTGGGCAATTCAACTCTCTATGAAATAGTACAATATCTTTTAATATATCACTAAACGATTACTTAATCAATACGGGAGGAAAAAAAGTAGAGAGGTATACAAGATGACCGTTACTTTTTGCGCCGGAGACGCATCAGCCTTTGGCTGAAAAGTGACGGTTATCTTAGGAGTCATGTGCGACGCACTTTTACCTGAAAGATATGACCTGCTCCTTAGAACAGCGCCAATCTACGGACGAAAAGTGCGTCGCACATAAAAATGCTTTTATTAGGAGGCAAGGACACTTCGCCCCTGCAAAAAATTACACAGGTGAACGTGACCGTCACCTCAAAGGTGACGGTCACGTCAAACCACCACAAAAAAGTTTAGCGCAAGAAAATCATCTTCCTTACTTGGAAGGGCTTGTCGTCAATAAACAGGCGACAAAAATATATTCCACTGGTGTTTGAGGACGGATTCCACTTTACTTCGTGGTAACCCGCTTCTCTCCTCTCATTAAGCAAGGTTGTCACCTCTCTCCCGAGCGCATCGTATATTTTTATGGTAACAACCGAGCGTTGGGGAAGGTCAAAACCGATGGCGGTGCCGGGATTAAAGGGATTAGGATAATTTTGATAAAGCTCATAGGAGGTTGGAATAGGGGAAGTTCCACTCCCATTTGGCACATCTTTCAGTATCCACCCTGCCGGGTCGAGCGACACACTCGTCGGCTCTTTTGAAAGCGTGAAAGTAAAAAGCTGATTTTGCGAGTTATTCAGAAGCGTCAGTGTAGTATCTAAAAATGTGCCCGTTATTCTAAAATCCATTGGCATCGTAAAAAACGAAGGACTTGTCGTATTCGTCGTTTGGTTGATGGTCATTGTCACGGAATAAATAGCGCCTTTTTTGACGGAACTCCACTCAAGTTTGTATCGCGGGTAATTCTCTCCATATATCCATTCATTAAAAAAATACGAGAGGTTTTTTCCAGATTCGGCTTCGCACTCGGCGCGGAAATCCTCAGTAGAGGCAACATTGAATCTATAACGGCTATTAGTTGCATATCGTTTGATCGCCCTAAAAAAAACGCTGTCTCCGAGCACATGCCGCAGCATGTGGAGTACCGTCGCCCCCTTTGAATACACGAGATTGCCTTTAAAAAGATTGCCTACGGACGACGTATCCCGCACATAAATCGACCCATTGGCAGAACGAGCCGCCTGTAATTGATTATTCATGTACGACCAATATGTTTCCTGGTTGTATTTCTTTTCAAGATAGAGTGCGACAGAATATGTAGCAAAGCCTTCGTTGAGCCAAATATCGGGCCAGGTCTTCATCGTAATCATATCGCCAAACCACTGGTGAGCAAGCTCGTGCGCTACTAAGCTTTCGGAAAAACCTCCAAGGGATGTCATCGTCTGATGCTCCATACCCCCGCCCCAGCCAAAATGTGAATGACCATATTTCTCCTTAATAAAAGGATAGAGACCGTACAGATTAGAATAAATTCCGAGCATTCCTGCGGTAAGAGGCAATTGATTTTGCTGTTGGGCTTCCGCCGCGCGTTCCGGTAAAACGTAATTTAAAATTTCCATCGAGTCCGTCGGAGAATAACGGAACCAGTACGAGAACGCGGTGTAATTCGCCGCGGCAATGGAAACAAGATATGTTGCGATGGGGTACCGATGCTGCCACTTGTATGTAGCCGTTCCATCGTTATTGTTGACTGTGGCAACGAGTTTGCCTTGCGAGCCGACTTTCAAATTCTGATCGCAGGTAATCCACACGTCCACAGAATCAGCTTTATCGCTCGGGTGGTCCTTCGAGGGCCACCAGTCCTTTGCCCCATAAGGCTCGCTTAAGGTCCAAATCCATGGAGAGCCTGAGGGAGCAGTGCCAAATGCAAAGCTCCCGAACCCCGAGCTCCCTGGAACACCATGATAGTAAACGATAGCCGCAAACTTCTCACCTCTATTATATGAACGATTAAGTGAAATATTGATTGTCGAGGTCTGCTGTGTGACAGGAACACGCGCGCCGCCGACCAGCACGGAATCTACAACCATGGTATTCATTAAATCGAGTGTAATAGACGCAAGATTATCCACGATGCCGGTTGCAATCATTGTAACGGAACCGCGGAGACCGTTGGGGGAAGTTGTTACACGAAGATCGAGCTTGTAGTACGTTACATCAAATCCTTCTTGTCCAAGAGATAGTTCCTTTGCAAGTTGAGAAAGGCGGGAATAACGTTGAAGTTCAGTGCGCTGAAACTTATTCTCTTCGTATGCTGGATTTTGCTGAGCGGGTAGAAACTGAAATGAACAACATAAAAAAAGGAAGACTAACATCACCGTTTTCGCAAAAAACTTTTTCATAGACCCCGAAATCCCATCACACATGTTCTTTAGTCAGCGCAGAACA
>JACQBK010000038.1 GCA_016194505.1 Ignavibacteriales bacterium
TGCAACCTCCCCTACTATGCCCGATATCAACGACGAAGCCAAGCAAGTTCTCTCACACATTCAGCAGTATCTGACTCAGGAAAAAGAACTGTTCGGGGAGATGCTGTTCAGAGAGCCTTCTGCGGTAACCGAGCAGGCTCCGCCGCAGGAAACGCCGACACGCGTCATCGCAACAACGGAATCAATGCCATCACGAAAAAAAATAACTCCGGTTGTAGAAGAAGAAATAGACCTCTTCGGCAATAAGCCCAATATGCGCATCGAAGCGAAGGCGCCGAGCAATCTTCTGCCGTATCCGAACGAGCCGTGGGTTGCCGCAACGAGTCTGGATGAGCTAAACTCGATGATCTGCACCTGCACCAAATGCCCGTTGGGACACACCCGCACGAAGTTCGTCTTCGGCGTGGGCAACCCGCAGGCGGATATCGTGGTGGTGGGCGAAGCGCCCGGAGCGGATGAAGACGCGCAAGGCGAGCCGTTCGTTGGCAGGGCGGGTAAATTGCTGAACAAAATTTTGGAAGCGATACAGTTCAAACGCGAGGAAGTCTATATCTGCAACATTCTGAAATGCAGACCGCCGAATAACCGCGATCCGTTAGCGGAGGAAGTGGACTCCTGCGAGCCGCATTTGTGGAAACAGATTGAGATCATCAAGCCCAAAATGATTCTGTGCCTCGGCCGCATTGCGGGACAAACCCTCCTGCGGACAACCGATACGCTCACGAGCCTGCGCGGCAAAATCCACGACTACCGCGGCGTCAAGCTGATGGTAACGTACCACCCCGCGGCATTGTTGCGCAATCCGAATTGGAAAAAACCCGCGTGGGAAGACGTGCAGTTGTTTAGAAAATTGTATGATGAGATGAAGACGGCTGGTTGAGATATGGGATGCGCGTTTTGTGCGTCCCGATGTTTTTTATCGGGATGAGATGTGAGTAAAAAGATGTCAGTTGTCAGTTATCCGTTGTTAGTTGTCTGTCGTCAGTCTGAGCAGCGTGCAAAAGAAACGCACGAAGTGCATTGCGATAATAACGCAAAGACAAGGTGAGCAATTAAATTAGTTAATGAGAATAATGTATGGAGCTCTTGCAATCTCAAAAAAATAAGCTTTTTGATTTAATTGTTGCGGCTGGATTATCACCGTTGCAATTTGATGTGTTTTGGTCAGCGGACGGCACTCAATTGACCGAGATATCATATAAGAATAGCCGTTATTATTTTAAACTCTACTTGGTACAAAAAGAACGCCGTGTAACCTTTTGTCCCGGAAAGACGACGGTTAAAGAGAATGTAAATTACAGTGGATGGGTTACCCTAGTTTCTTGGGTTGAAATCTGGTTAGAGAATCTTAAACATGAACTTTCACAGCCCAATAAATGGGCTGAGTTGTTGAAATCCAGCGAACAGATAAAATGGGATAATCAAGATGGAGAAAACACACAATTTTCCTACCAAGAAGTTGAGGAAATCCAAGGGTCAATTAGCCGGGCAAAAATTAAAATTGCAGAGTTAGGTCTTGTTGAGAATCATCTACGCTTAATAGAGGCAAAACTTGACTATATCGGAGAAAAAGCAAAGACATTAGGCAAAGTTGATTGGAAAAATCTTATGATGGGCACTCTCATTACATTAGTAGTCGAGCTTGCCCTTCAGCCCGAACTCACAAATGCACTTTGGGCTATATTTAAAGAAACGTTTCAGAGAATTATTTTGATTTCGTTGCGTTGAGGTTGTTTTGTCATTCCCGTCCCGTTTCACGGGATAAACTGTAGCAGGAATCCAGGAATTAAAGATGGACACCACCTAAGAGGTAGCGTCCATCTAAAGAAGGTTAACATCATTAAAAGTTACCGCATCTCCGCCAAAGACGGACCCCGTTGAACGGGGCAAGTTGCGCTTTTGGCGCACGCGCTCATCAGCGCTTAATCAGCGAGTATCCGCTTGCCCGCCGTAGGCGGGCGGCAAATAGTTAGGAAGCACACACATGGCAGAACCAAAAAAAATATTCGATATCAACTCACCCGGACAGCCGCCCGCCGAAGGGCGCGTGCCGCCGCAGGCAGTCGAGGTGGAAATGGCAGTATTAGGCGCGATGATGTTGGAAAAAGGCGCGCTCGCCAAAGCCATCGAAATACTGGACGAAAATGCGTTCTATAAGCCCTCGCACCAGCGCATCTTCGCGGCGATGATAGCGCTGTTCGAGCGCAGTGAGCCGGTAGATTTGATTACGCTCATCGAAGAGCTGCGCCGTCGCGGCGAGCTGGAAAAAGTCGGCAGCGAGCTGTATCTCACCGAGCTGACCACGAAGGTAACCTCCGCGGCGAACATGGAATACCACGCGCATATCGTTTTGGAAAAAGCCCTGATGCGCCAGTTGATCATCTCCTCGTCTGAAATGATCGGCAGAGCGTACAACGAAACGGAAGACGCGCTGGACTTGCTGGACGAAGCCGAGCAGAAGATTTTCCAAATCTCCGAACAGCGAATGAAGAAATCGTTCGTCTCGATGAACACCGCTGTCCACAGCACGATGGAGATGCTCGAAAGCATCCACGGCAAGCACAGCGGCGTAACGGGCGTGCCGGGGCGTTCGTGCTGTCGCTGGCGCGCAACGCTTCGATTATACATGATGTGCCGATAGGATTCTTCAGCCTTGAAATGTCCAGCCAGCAATTGGTGTTGCGCCTCATCTGTGCCGAAGCGCGGGTGGATGCGCACAGCGTCCGCACCGGGCGCTTGCCGGAGGACGAGTGGCGCAAGCTGAGCACCAGTGTCGGCAAGCTGTACAAAGCGAAAATTTTTATTGACGACACGCCGGCGTTGACCGTGTTGGAAGTTCGCGCAAAGGCGCGGCGGCTCAAAGCAGAACATAATGTCGGATTGATTGTTGTGGACTATCTCCAACTGATGCAGGGACCGAAGAATGTCAACAGCCGCGAGCAGGAAATCTCCACCATCTCGCGCTCGCTCAAGGCGCTTGCGAAGGAGTTGGACATTCCCGTCATTGCGCTTTCGCAGTTAAACCGCGCCGTTGAAGCGCGCAACGATAAGCGCCCGATGTTAGCCGACCTGCGCGAATCGGGTGCGATCGAGCAGGATGCGGACGTTGTGATGTTTGTGCACCGTCCGGAAATGTACGGCATCGCCGAGGAAGATGGAGTCTCGACCGAGGGCCAAGCGGAGATCATCATTGGCAAACAGCGTAACGGTCCGACCGGATCGGCGAAGCTTGCGTTTATCAAGCAATACGCGCGCTTCGAGAACTTGACGCGCTACCGCGAAAGCGCTATGCTGATGCCTTCCCAAGGGGACAGGCCGGAGCCGGGAGAAGAAACGCCGTTTTAAGGTTTACCGCGGAAAAGAAATTAACCGCGAAGGACGCAAAGGATGTCATTGCAAGTAAATTATTTTGTGATAGAAATGAACCTAAAAAATATTGGTAGGGGTTTAAATGCAAAAACTTGACTTTACACTAAACATTCAGGTGATCAAGGAAGGACTGAGGAGTTCTGAATTTGTCGAGAAATTTGATAAAGCATTGTTGCAGAATATTGACCCATACAATGGCACGGTGTTGACAGCTATTCTCGTGCAGTCCAAAAGTAATTATGACCAATTAGTCCAGAAAGAACACTTGCGGAAAATTTTTGAACAACTTGGGGCCTTACCAATTTATGAAACCGGGAATTTTTCTCAAATACTTGACATAGCATTAAGTAAAAAGAGCTCCTATCAGATCTTATATAACAAACCATTCGGCGATTTCTACTCTATGCAATCGGCAATTTTGCGAATTGCAAAATTAGCCGAGAATTTGTTCTTTGAAGAATCTACTCAAGGGGTAACTGAAAATATCGATTTAGGTTACCTGGTATTCCAAGTGTCTGTGAATGAAGGCGGTTTATCTATTGTAGATTATGGCAAAATATTTGAGAAGCTAAGAGAGCTTATAGAAGCTATCTCAAAAGCTCTTGATCCAACTAGAACATTAGAAGAACCTAAATTATTACTTCTTGATTCGGGTAGTAACACGAATCTTGGTATTAAGACCACCGCAGAGGTTGCGCATTCATTGGCCATCATTTTTAAAGAAATTTGGGATTGGATTATCAATAAAGAGCATTATAAGAACAAACTTTTCAATGACTCCCTGATGAGTAATTTGGAAGTAATGAAAGTCATTAAGCAACATGAAAAGGAAGGGACTCTTAACGCGGATGAAGCAAAAACCCTCGTACATACTATTAAAACAAGAACTAATGATTTGCTTGAATTAAATGTCTTGCCAAAAAAAATTGCAGATGAGAATTATCAGGTTAAACCCAGCGATCTTTTGCTTGAATACAAGGAAATAAAGAAATTGAATCCTAAGAGCGGCGAATAGCAAGAAATATTTACGTGTCCTTCACTTTTCAGCAGGAGGGTTTCTATGCCTGATTCTTTATTACAGCTGACACAGTCTCCGCAAACTCTAGCTATAGGGGAAAAAATCTTTCCTGTTTTAGCGGCATTAATCGGTGGTGGTCTAGTCACACTCATTGTCGATCTTATTAGAAATTTTAAGAAAGACCGAAAAATTCGACACCTAATCAAGTTTGAAATTAAAATGAACCTCGATATAATAAAGTCTGACTACATAAAGCAATTTCCATGGATATCTCATAAAATCATATCATCATTTTATGACGCAAACTCCATTGAAGTCATCTCATCGTTCGATAATAAAATTGCAGAGAGAGTCTTAGAATTTTATATTTATCTTGAATTATTGAGAGTTCGCCATGCAGAAAATGAAGATGTCTATATTTTGAATAAAGAAGGGAAATACGACGCAGCAAAAATGTTGGAAACGGGGATCGGTAAAGCAAAACAAGAAATAAGAGATAAACTCATCACAATGGGTGAAGAAATTGTTGGCAAAAAGAAATCATGAACAATGTAAAGCTCCGTCAGGAGCGAAATAAAAATATCACCACCCCTTTAATCCCCTCCTCGTTGAGGAGGGGAAAAAGCTCCCGTTTACAAGATTGTGTTCCCCTCCTTTTCAAGGAGGGGTCAGGGGTGGTTATCTTTACCGCAATTATTTTTCTTGGATTACTGCCGTTTCAATTACATGCGCAGGAGGGGAAATGGTCTGTCAGCGGCTCTGCGGGGTACGGCATTTTGAGCACGAAGGATGTTGACGATAAAAACAGCCGCGATGTGCAGGGCTATAATGATTCAGGCTTGCCGATTGACGATATACCAAAGCTTTCCGCCGCGCCTGTTTATGCCGCAAAAGTGAGCTATCGTTACACGCGAGAGTTTGGGTTTTCGTTAAGCGTGCTCTACACGGCAAAAGAAGTTTCTACGGAGTATAAAGGCTCGGATGATTATTTGTCGTTGAAGCGCTCCATTGGCTCAACGGATGTATCGTTGGGGCTTTTGTTTTATCCCGCCGCACAGCCGTATTTTCTCAAGTGGTATGTGCAAGCGGATATGGGTGTGTTGTTCGCAACCGCAAAAGCCGAGACGTTCGGCACCCACACATACAAAGTGAATGGTCAACCCGATGTTCAGCCGACGATTGACACGAAGGGGACGTACAATAAATCGAAGTTAGATGTTGCGGCGCGCATCGGGGCGGATATCCCCCTGGTGCAAAATTTTTTTCTGAGAGCCGAAGGCGGCTATCGTCTTGCGGTTCTCGGTAAGCTGGAAGGGAGCGTTTCGCGCCTGGATGGAACCACCACCAGCGTCGAATCTACCGTTGATTTTAATTACTCGGGATTTTTGGTAAGTGTTGGAGTTGGGATTGAGTTTTAATGCTGTGCAGAGAAAGAAAAGAGGTATTGTAACGGATTATGTATGAGCCATCCGATAAATCGGACGGCTCCATAACATACAAAAACCCCTAAGGGGTTTTATGAAAAGCAAAGGCGGGGCAGGAGTACCTGTGTTCCTGCGGCACGAGTCGTTTCATTTTTCATTCTTTGATGACGATGCGATGCTGTGCTCGAAGAAATTCGAGATCGCGGTTTCGATGAATCTCCAAAAGAAACTAATTGGCGAAGTTGTGGTCGAGATTGGCAAGACATTTCTCGGAACCGAATACGTTGCCAATACGTTGGAAGTGTCGGGAGAGGAGCGCTTGGTGGTGAACATGCACGGATTGGATTGCGTCTCGTTCTACGAAAACGCCCTGGTCCTTGCGCGCTGTGTTAAGAAAAATACAATGACGTTCGATGATTACAAAGCCGAGCTACAATTTATCCGCTATCGCGGCGGCAAAATTGACGGCTACCCGAGCAGGCTTCATTACACGTCCGATTATATGTATGATAACGAGAAAAAGAAAGTCTGGAAAAACGTGACGAAAGAGCTTGGCGGCATGCCGTTCACGAAGAAGGTCAGTTTTATGTCAACGCACCCGGATTCGTATCGGCAAATAAAAGAGAACCCCGCGTTTGTGAGCATCATTGCCGGACAGGAAAAAGAAATCAACGCGCGGGAAACATTTTACATCCCCAAGGAGAATGTCGGGAAAATAGTGGACAAACTTATGCCCGGCGATATTTTGGGAATGACGACCGATTTCGAAGGGTTGGATACATCGCACACGGGCATTATCATCCGGGAAGATGGCGTAACGAAGCTGATGCACGCTCCACTTGCGGGAAAGAAGGTGCTGATTTCCGATTCCGCGCTCCCCGAGTACCTTGCCCGCAACAAGCGCCAAACAGGTATTATGATTGCACGACCGTTAGAACCGGCGTAAAGTTGTTTTAATGGGACGCCGAAACAACAGATTGAAACGGATTTACGCTGTTTTTAATAATTTGTTTTTTTAGTTTTTATCCGCTCTATCGGTTTTTTCCGCGTCCTATTTCAAAATAGAATTTCTTGCGAAATGAAATAATTTTCTGTATGATAAGACAATTCAACAATCAAATAATTTTTTAGGAATAACGATATGACCGTTGCGTGTTGTAGGACTTTCACTCTGTTGCTTGTTGTCGCCCTTCTGCTGAACGCGGTACCTCTTTTTGCCCAGCAACCGATCCTCAGTCCGAGAGATTCAAGCCAAGTTATTATTAGCGGCAAGAAAATTTCCGTCAACTATGGCAGCCCTTCGATGCGCGGAAGAAAAATCATGGGCGAGCTTGTTCCCTATAACAAATGGTGGCGAACGGGAGCAAACGAAGCGACGGCGTTTGTTACTGAAGCGGATTTGGAAGTGGGCGGCGTTCTGATTCCCAAAGGAGCGTACACCTTATATACGCTTCCTTCGGAAACTCAATGGAAACTCATCATCAACAAGCAGACGGGACAGTGGGGAACGACGTACAACCCGGAGCTGGACCTTATGCGCATTGAGTTGAATAAAAAAATGCTGAAATCACCGATTGAAAAACTTGCTATCTCGCTTGAAAAGAATGGCAATGGCTCCGGCGTCTTGAAAATCGAGTGGGAGCAGACATCACTTTCGATTCCATTTAAAGTGAAAAACAAGGAGCGGCGTGCCAACTAAAATTACGGTAAAAAACAATGGAAGCCTCCGCGTGGAAGGGGATTTCGAGCTCTATGATGCGAACGGAGGAAAGTTTGATTTGAGCGGGCGAACAGCCATTTCTCTCTGCCGTTGCGGACACAGCAAGGATAAGCCGTTTTGTGATCATGCCCACCGTGACTGCAATTTTCAGTCCGTTGTTGTTGCGCGTGTGCTGCCGCCCCCTGTGCCGAAAACATAATTCTTTACCACGGATGGACACACCTGCCTGCCGGCAGGCAGGGATTTACACGGAAATTTTAATTGTAAATTGCCCCAAGGGGACTACCTCATAGAAAATTGTAAAGGGTTTTTTTCCGTGATCATCCGTGCCATTCCGTGGTTAGTTGTTTTTTATTTCACCCCGCTGTCTTTGCACTTCGTACAAAAACACCGCGCTGGCGCTTGCAACGTTGAGCGAATCAACTCCCTTTTTCATGGGAATAGCAACAACATCGTCGCATGCATCCAGTACCGTCGGTGAAATACCCTCCCCTTCGCTTCCGAATACTAAACAACTATTTGTTGTAAAATCAATCTGAGCAATTGTTTTCTTATCGGTGTGAGGATGCGCCGCAACCGAGCGAACGCCGTGCATTGAACGAAGCTCCTGAAGCGTTTGCGCAAGGTTGGTGAGATGTACAACCGGCAACGTGAAGACGGTCCCCATAGAATTGCGCACCGCACGGCGTAAGTACGGACTGCTGGATGTTTCTCCAACAAGAATTGCGTGGATGCCGAATGCAGCACAGTTGCGAACGAGCACGCCGAGGTTTTCCGCATTGGTTAAGCCGTCAATGGCGCAGAAAAGATATGGCTTTGAGCTGCTCGTGAGAATGTGCTCCAACGTTACAGGCTTGGGGATTTTTGCTACCGCCATGATTGCCTGATGCAAATTGAACCCGACGATGGAGTCAAGAAGAATTTTTGGGGCGACGAAGACGGTGGGATTTTCTTTTCGTTGTTCGAGGAATTGTTTGTACTCGTCAAGCCATTCGGGTGTGAGCAGAACGGAGATTGTTTCGAGGTCACTTTCCAATAATTTCCGCACCACTTTTTTACCTTCGGCGACGAAAATACCTTGTTGCTGATGCTCTAAGGGTCGCCTGAGAGTTCGGTACGGTTGAAGCTCCGCTCCCTCAAGCGTTTCGATGTGAAGGATGTTCATTGAAGATTGTCAGGTTGAGTCCCGTCGTATGGTTCGACTCCCTGCCTGCCGGCAGGCAGGCGCTCACCATGACAACGGGACCGACGTCTGTTTTTACGAAATTGATGACCCCTCGACTCCCTGCCCGACAGCAGGCGGGCGCTCCATTAGACGGTTCTTATTTTTTACAACCCTTCTTGCGCAATCATATAGGCAAGAATGGACATAGCCGCGGCACCGAGTGCAAGTTCCCGCTCGTTCACCTTGTCTATGGTATCATGGTCGGAGTGATGATAATCGAAATAACGATGTCCATCAACATTAAGGCCAATACCGGGAACGCCTTTGCGCATCAAGGGACCGATATCCGCACCGCCGCCGCCTCGCTGAATTTTATCTGCACCGATGAAGCCGAACGTTGATGCCCATCCAGAAATTTTCAGATGAGCGAGAGAATCAGCAACGCCGAACCCGCGCGGTGTAAATCCACCGCCATCCGATTCGATTGCGGCAATATGTTTTTCGCCGGGACGCTCTTTCGATGCGTACGCCGTGCCGCCGCGCAAGCCGTTTTCCTCATTCATAAACAATACTACGCGGATAGTGCGTTTCGGCTTCACACCTAATGATTTGAGCAATCGCAGCGCTTCAAGGGATTGTACAATGCCTGCGCCATCGTCATGTGCGCCTTGACCTTTATCCCAGCTATCCAAATGCCCGCCAACGACAATGACCTCTTCGGGTTTTTCCGTTCCGCGCAATTCGCCCACAACGTTTGCGGATTCTACATCCGGCAGGGTCTCTGCGGAAAGTTTCAGAGAGACTTGAATATGCTTGCCGCTTGCGAGCAGTTTGCTTAAACGCTCCGCTCCCATGGTGCTGATTGCCGCGGTAGGAACTTTTTTTATGGAGTCAACATAGCCCATTGCTCCGGTATGCGGATAATCGTCGAGACGCGTTGTCATAGAGCGCACAAGCGCCGCAACACCACCAACCGCGGCGGCTTCAACGGCACCGCGCCCACGTTGGTTGACCGCTCCTCCATATGCCGCCCCGGTGCTGATGAGCGCACGATCCATGGGACGATTGAAGAAAATAATTTTTCCTTTTGCCGTGGCGCCAAGCGCGCGCACTTCTTCGAACGATTTGACTTCGATCACTTCTGCCACAATTCCTTGTTTGGGCGTTGCAACAGAGCCGCCCAGCGCCGTGACGTTGATTTTTTCCCGCTTGCCGTCGGGGAAGAAAATAAATCCTTTTTCTTCCGTGCCGCGCGTCCAATGGGGAACCATGACCGGTTCGAGATGAACATTCTCAAAGCCCAGCTCTTCCATTGTTTTCTTGCCCCATGTCACCGCCTTTGCCGCTCCGGCAGAACCGCTCAGTCGCGTGCCGACTTTTGTGCACAGTTCATTGAGCATGTCGTACGCTTTGTTGGAAACGAGCGCTTCGCGGGCAATTTTCTGCGCGAGCGAATCATATGGTTGTTGCGACAATGCTTGTGAAGATAAGAGCAGTGCGAGGATACTAAGACCAACAAAAAACCGTAGAGCGTGAGACATAGAGGAAAATCCTTTCATAAGAATTGGTTGTGTAACGTGAGAAAAGTTTTCGGAAACCTGTTTTTTCTTCGACACTACTCGTGTCCGAGATGACCGTCACTTTTCAGCCAGAGGCTGATACGTCTTTGGCGTAAAAAGTGACGGTCATCGTATCATCATATCAAATCAACGATGGAGCCGAAATCTGGCTCAAACAGCCGCTTGTACATTCGCACCGCAAAGCCGTCCGTCATGCCGGCAATGTGATCGCAGAGAAGCCGGGTGCGAAGCCGCTTATCGCTCGTTGCGCGAACAATGTTTTCCGTTTCTTCCGGCAAAAGATTGGTGCGGGAGTTTGACGCTGCGACGTAATTCGTAAACAGCGTCTCAAAAATGCGTTGAATCATCAAGCCGCCCTTATGTTCAAGCTGATGAAGCTGGGGGGAAAGAAACACCAGCTCGTACGAGATTTTTTTATAAAGCTTGGACTGCTTTTGCGTTGTCGGGTTAACTTCAAGCTGGAAGCGATAGCGGTTAGTGCGCGC
This sequence comes from Ignavibacteriales bacterium, assembly GCA_016194505.1. Lineage (GTDB taxonomy): Bacteria > Bacteroidota > Ignavibacteria > UBA10030 > UBA10030 > JACQBK01. The sequence continues at coordinate 10,762 of JACQBK010000038.1, forward strand.
GCTCATAAAATTTTTTCTTTCGGATAACGTGCACGCCCGGATAAACATGCCGATCTTGCGCGCAAATCGCCTCTCCAGATCGCCGGAAGCGATCGCATCCAAAATTTCCTCTATCCAATCGGATTGTTGCGCGTCGAGATGTTGTTTTCCCGCCCAGCGTTCGATACGTTCCTTATTGATAAAGCCGGCGTGGATACCGTCCACTAAATCGTTGATGGAGTACGCGGTGTCGTCCGACCAATCCATAATTTGGCATTCGATACTGCGGAATTCGTTCAACTCGTTGCCGGGGCGGAGCGTTTTCGGAATAGACGTTCCGCCAAAAACGAACACCACATACTGCTTCTGCTCGTCGTAGAGAAAATGATGGTCGGGATTTTTTAATTGTTTGTAAAGGCTTTTGTATTTCAAGACGCCATCCAGAAACGCGCGGGTGGGAGCCATTCCCTTTCGCTCCCCGTTGCCGGAGAAAATAATTTCGGTAATCATCCGCAGAGTTTGGGCGTTGCCTTCAAACCCTCCAAATGTTGCCATGAGCGCATTCAAAATCTTTTCGCCGGAGTGACCAAATGGCGGATGCCCTAAATCGTGAGAAAGACAAACCGCTTCTACTAAATCGGAATCAATGTAAAATTCATCTAAGAGCAAGGGGCTTTGCTTCACGAGAAATTTGCAAATCGAGCGCCCGATTTGGGCTACCTCAAGCGAGTGCGTAAGGCGTGTTCGGTAAAAGTCGTACTCCCCGGAAAGAAACACCTGCGTCTTCGCCTGCAGGCGGCGAAAGGCGGAAGAGTGGATAATGCGGTCGCGGTCAACTTCAAAAGGAGTCCGGTAATCGGAGTGCCTTGTTTCTCCCCAGCATTCCGTATCGAAATCCGAATAAAACGTATTCTTCGCAGGTTTCATAGCGAAAGAAGCTACGGAAAAATGTATTCTGCATCAATGGAGAAAGCCGGCTTCTTTTTCAAAAACAGGGCTTGCGGGAAAGGGCGATATGTATTACATTCTTGTCCAAACCGTGGAACCAGTATGAGCAAAAAACTTCAACTCTATCTTTTGAACGATACCTTTACCGTCAACAAACTGGCTCAGTTTGCGGAAATTCCGTCTATTCTTGCCAAGGGAGAAATGTGCTTTATCTATCGCACGGACGACGAGTTATGTATTATTTGTCCGGAGTTCATGGCTCCGAACAACGTTCAGCAGGAACTTGGATGGCGGTGCATTAAAATAGAAGGGCAGTTCAAGTTAAATGAGGTCGGCGTGTTGGAATCCGTGTTGAAACCCCTTGCCGAAGCAAATATTCCTATCATGGCGACCTCCACATTCAATACGGATTATGTTTTTGTGATGGAAGAAAATTTGGTCAACGCAGTACACACGCTCCAAAAGACGGGACATGAATTTGTGCATAAGGAGTAGGTTAAGTGAAAAGTGAATAGTGAGAAGTGAGTTGTAAAAGGCAAAATCGGGCGTAAATTTTTTACCTTTCACTATTCACTATTAACTCTTCACCGCTCCATCCTTCCTCGTAGTTCTTCCGCAACGTCATTCAAGCTCAATCCCTTTTCCCTCAGCAACACAATGAGATGGTACAGCAAATCGGCGGACTCGACTTTGAGCGCGGCGGCATCGTTTTGCATTGCTGCAACAACAACCTCAACGGCTTCTTCTCCGACTTTTTGCGCGATGCGCGGTGTTCCTTCGTGAAATAACTTCGCCGTGTACGATTGTTCCGGCAATTGTTCTTGCCTGCTGCAAATGATTTTTTCCAATTGCCCGAACACAGTGCCGCCCGGTTGTGATGATTGTTCCCCGAAACAGGTATAGGTACCAATATGACACACGGGTCCTTGGGGAATTGCCTTAATCAACAGCGCATCGTTGTCGCAATCAACACCGACTGAAACAACCTGAAGCGTATTACCGGATGTTTCGCCTTTTTGCCAGAGGCGTTGTTTGGTACGGCTCCAGAAGATCACGTTTCGTTCCGTTAATGTTTTTTCAACGGCTTCGCGGTTCATAAAACCCACCATCAACACTTGCCGAGTGTTGGCGTCTTGAATGATGGCGGGAATCAATCCGCCGAGCTTGCTGAAATTTAATTTGTCAATCATTGAGTTGTTCATAGCCGTACAGGAATATTGTGTTCGCGGAGATATCGTTTAATATCATACAGAGAAATTTCCTGGTAGTGGAAGATACTGGCGGCAAGCACAGCGTCCGCTTTTCCTTCTATAATTGCCTCTTTGATGTGCTCTTTTGTGCCCGCGCCGCCGGAGGCGATGAGCGGAACGCTTACTTGCTCCGCAACGGTTTTGAGCAGTTGGAGGTCGTAGCCTTTTTTCGTTCCGTCTGAATCCATAGACGTGATCAGCAACTCACCCGCGCCGCGCGCGACGGTTTCTTTCGCCCACGCAATAACGTCAAGCGCTGTTTGTTCCGTGCCCCCCTTAATCCAAACCCTCCAGCTTCCCCGCCAGACAGCAGTCGGGCTGGCCCGCCAGACAGCAGTCGGACTGGCCCGCCAGACAGCAGTCGGACTGGCCCGCCAGACAGTAGTCGGGCTAGCGTTTTCGCGTTTTGCATCAATGGCGGCAACAATGGATTGCGAGCCGACGGCTTTTGATGCTTCCGCGAGAAACTCCGGTCGCAGGACAATGGCGGTATTGAGCGAAACTTTATCTGCGCCGGCATCCAGCGCCCGCACGACGTCATCCACCGTGCCGATGCCGCCGCCCACAGTAAATGGAATTTGAATCGCCCGCGCAATGCGCTCCACCAGCGTCAGAAATGTGCTGCGCCCTTCGCGCGATGCGCTAATATCCAAAAACACAAGCTCGTCTGCGCCTTCGTCGGAGTAACGGGCGGCAAGCTCTATCGGA
>JACQBK010000048.1 GCA_016194505.1 Ignavibacteriales bacterium
AGCAAAGTGGAACAGGCGATGGAATGCGACTTGATGGAAAATGAGATAGGGAAATTAAAGACTGCAAAATCGAAACTTCTGCTGAAGTTTTCCTCTTTTGAGATTAAAACAATTAAGCTGAAGTTTAAAACGAAGAGATAACAACCGCACAACAACATTCCACGAGAACCCTTCCTCTGGAAGGGTTTTTTATTTCACTCCTCCAACTTCACATACTTACTGTACCCGGGGTAGATAAAACTACTCTCAACCGTTTGCGGAGCGAGCGACTCCCTCCCGTACAAATATCTTGTCATTTTCAGGCTTTGCCGCGGCTGGTCAGGCAAAAGATCGAAACGAATATTCGGCGTATCGCAGTAAAGCTCATACTGTTTGGCGTTCAAATCAAAAACGATTTCCCACGTCCCGTTTTGCAAATACACATCTACTAATTTTTTACCATTGAGCCATAGCGAAGTCGGCTTCTCTATTGCAATACCTTTCGTAACAACGGGAAAATCCCCTTTCGAACGGACAACAACCCTCTTCCCAATGGCGGGCACAGCAATAGTGTCTAACGCTTGATCAAGATTTTCTGCCGCTGTGACCATCTTTACCATGAATAATGATGATTCTCCCAGTGGCTTGTTATCCAACGATGTTGCGGCTATAACAGCAATGGGAGATCGTGACATAACCGAAAATACTCCCGCCTCATATTTTTTTCCCGTGGTAAGAGCACCTTGAACGGCGCAAAAATTCTTCGCGCTGATAATCATGTACCCAAGAGCGGAATTCCTCGTCAGCTCGCGCGTATCCGTCTGATAAATCATTTGTTCAAACATTTCAGGCACCATAGGCGTTTTATACGTCTCATTCAGCATCCTTACGGCAAAGGGCAAAACTTCCGATTCGGGAACGCCTCCAAGCGCAAGAACATTCCTTACCGTATCACGAAAACCCGCTGAAAATGTCTTTGTTCTGTTGCTTCCGATTGGAAGAAAGCCGCGATTTTGAATATCGCTCATCTTGAAACCCCATCGCGCCGGTATCTGCGACTGGAAACCGCCGAACGATGAAAAGATCGTGTCGTTCTTCAAAATCACCATTGAGAGCGGGTAACCGGAGCGAGCGTAGAGGCTATTGCGTTCATTCCCAATCTGTTGCCTTTGCGTGCCAACATACGCCGTCAAGGCATAGACCAGTCCGTTATCCCCTTGGAATTGCGTTCTGTGGCTTCGCCCTGAGGTAATGGAAAAATCGAGCGGCTTTTCTTTCGCGTCTTCATCCGTGATATTGATGACTCGGTGCATCCACGCCAGTTGATACAAAGTGCTTTCATAGGTCGAATAGGTGCTTAAATCCTCTTCCGAAAAAACAATGCCAACGGTTCGTTGCGCCTGTTGAACATCGCCAGAAAGAAACATCTTCGCCGCAAGACTGAATATTCCCCAACGAACGGGGTCAGCTTGCATGCCAAAGGTGCTTATACTTGTAACATTCCCGGCGGCCGCGTAATCGGAATAGGTTACGATATCAATCCCCTGGAAAAGACTGTACGCAGCAGTTTCCAATATACTCGAGCCACGGAATACATTGGGCCAACTTGTTGACCACTCCCGCACGGCGGCGGGACGGTCGCTCCAGTGGTACTGTGCAACAGCAGGAGCAAAGCTCGTAGGACCGTTTTCCGTTAAGTAATTTTTGTTCGAGAAGTATTCCGAGCTTATTCCATCTTTCTCCGGCAAAAAGGTTGGATAGTCAAAATAGGTGTTGCCTGACGTCATGTCTAAATTCTTTGCAACGGTTACTGTCATCGGCCGAAGATCGGCTCGGACAACGGCATTCAGTGGAACCCGGATGCCGCGCTCCCTGCAATGCTCGCTCAATTGCTTGAAATACTTTTCTTGCAAACTCATCGTAAACCGAACAGCGTCCATCCTCCTTGCGGGTGAGCGCAGCGGATCATAATACGGCGCAAGCATTGCTTGTTCGAAGGAGAGATTTTCCATGCTGGGTAGGCGGATGTTTTTCTTCTCTAAGGATTCCGAAGAGGATAAAGCGGTAGTGCCTGCAGAATTTGTCCAAGCGGCTTTTAATCCCGTAGTGGATTTATAACGCTCACGGAGCCAATTATTCCAAAGCATATTAAATTCGTTCCAGTATGGTTGGAGCATCTTTGACCATACTTCGGGTCGTGACAATATATCGTCTTCATTCGACAACTCAAATGATATAATCGTTGGATCTTGGGCATACGACAAACCTGTGTATGGGTTGACGTGGTAGATTGCCAATGAATCAATATATTCTTTTTGCAATTCGATAAGCCGTTGGTTAAAAATCGCATACGTTCTTCCACCTCGATCCAGTGAATCTGCATTGGCAACCCCTTCCCTTTCTCTAAATGTCCGATAACTTCGAAATCCTACATAAGCATACATCCCCCTCTTTTTTGCGGCACCGATCCAATAATCTACCCTATCTCGAAAGTCGGCATCGAAATAACGGGAAGTGGTTCGGTTGGAAGCACCTTCATCAAATACGTTCTGCCGAATGAGACCGGGCTTCTCGCTCGTCCTGCTATCAAGCGAACGCAAGCGGATCATATTCACTCCCGCGCGCGCAAGCGCCTCAAGGACAATATCAATCATATATTTGGGAATGTTCATGCTCTGCTGATCAATAACCACACCCCAAAACCGCGCGGGTCTGCCATTTTCAAATTGAAGCCTACCGTCCGTACCGACTTTCACAAATCCGTGCTTGCCGGCTGGTGGATCGAGCAAATAGCTAAAATCAACCAAGGAAGCATCGGGAAAAATATCATACGCCGGATTGAGAGATTTTACTGTCAACGGATCATCCGCATAACGACCGGATTTTTGTCTATCAACCGTCACAAATCCACGCGGCTGGGCGAAAATCGTTGTGCAACCAAACCATAAAATTAAGCTTACGAGAGAAAATGAATATTTCATAGGACCCGTTCGAACGTAAAATTGATTTCTTTGCTCTGAACCAGATTAAAATAAGTAATAATTCTTAGAGAACAATATTGCTTTTCTCACTAATGAAATACCTAAATCTTAAAAATAAAATGACATTTCTGAGAATTGGGATTTTTTTGCAGTTAATTCCTCGTTTTGATTGAATTTTCGATGATTCATGGCTGGCACATTCTTTGACATTCATAGATGTAAGGAATGCGACACTTATGGCTATGACAGAACCAGCAAACGAATATTACGAACCGTATCTCTCCATTGGCACTGCTGCACGAATGCTGGGGATTTCCGTTTTTACGTTACGAATGTACGAACGGGAAGGAATATTTATCCCCTATAAAGCAGATTCACACCAGCGAAGATACTCTCAAGCTGATATTGACCGATTGAAGTGCATTCGTAAAGCAATCAATGAGTATAAAATGAGTATTCAGGGAATTAAGCGGGTTCAAGCGCTCATCCCCTGTTGGCAAATTATCGGTTGCTCGGAAGAAGATCGTGCCAATTGCGAAGCATATAAAAGTCCCAAAGGCGGCTGCTGGACTTATCAACACGTTAACAATACCTGTGCTACACGCGACTGTCGCCTCTGTGAAGTCTATCGTGTGGCAGTTGATTGCGAACGAATTAAAGAAACAATTATTCAAGTAACAAACAAGTCCATAAGCGAGATCGAACAATGAAAAAACTTCTCATACTTGGAGCAGGAACTGCAGGCACGATGATGCTCAATAAACTGCATGGAATGCTTGACAAAAATGAGTGGCAAATAACTATCGTTGATCAATGCGAAACTCATTATTATCAGCCAGGATTTCTGTTTATCCCCTTCGGCATTTACACAAAGAAAGACGTGGTAAAACCGAAGCGGGATTTTTTCCCTTCCGACGTTGATGTTATCATTTCCGAAATTGATAAAATTGAGCCGGAACAAAATCGAGTGCTGCTAAAGAATAATGTCGTTCTGACATACGATTATCTCATCATTGCAACGGGTGCAAAAATCAATCCCGCACAAACGGAAGGAATGAAAGACGGTCAATGGCACAAAAGCATATTTGATTTTTACACAATCGAAGGCGCATGCGCGCTTGGAAATTTTTTCAAGCATTGGAAAGGCGGCAAGCTGGTTGTCAATATCACTGAAATGCCGATTAAATGCCCCGTCGCGCCACTGGAATTTGTTTTTTTGGCGGACTGGTACTTTACTGAGCGAGGCATACGCGATAACGTAGACATTCATTTTGTTACCCCGCTTCCCGGAGCATTCACGAAACCGCGAGCGTCATCAATTCTTGGAGACTTTCTCAATAAAAAGAATATTCTCCTCACAACCGAATTTAACATCGCCCGCGTGGATAATGAAAAGAAAGCAATTGTATCGTGGGATGAGACAGAGATACCGTTCGATGTGCTTGTCACCATCCCAACGAATATGGGTGATGAAATCATTGCGCGAAGCGGCATGGGTGATGAGCTTAATTTCGTCCCAACGGATAAAGGCACGCTCCGTTCGCTGAACTACAACAATGTTTTCGTTCTTGGCGATGCAACCAATTTGCCAAGCTCGAAAGCCGGATCGGTAGCGCATTTTCAAGCGGATATTTTGACGGAGAATTTCATGAACGTCATCGAAGGCCGCGAGCCATCAGAAAAGTTTGACGGGCACGCAAACTGCTTTATCGAATCCGGATTTGGCAAGGGCATTCTTATTGACTTTAATTACGAAACAGAACCTCTCCCCGGAAAATTTCCGTTGCCCGGCGTTGGACCTTTTTCACTGTTAGAAGAAACGAAAATGAATCACTACGGCAAAGTAATGTTCCGTTGGATGTATTGGAATTTTTTGTTGAAGGGGCTGGAGATGCCGATTGAATCCCACATGTCAATGGCTGGGAAAAGGATGTAACCTATGGATACTACTTATCTGCAAGAACAAATTGACGGAATCAATCGGAAGCTCGATGTGATTCTCGAAGAGATCGAACTCCAACAACGGCACCGTCGGGAAATGGATGACCTTAAAGATGACCTGATGCGCGTTGGCAAGGACGTTTATCAATCTGCAGTCGTGGAATTAGAAGAAGTACACGATTACATCCAGACAGGTGATATCCTGTACCTCTTCAAAAAGCTGTTGAGAAACATCAAAAATCTTACTGCAATGTTCGAAACACTTGAAAATACGAGAGATTTCGTACAAGACTTTACGCCGATCTCACGCGAATTGTTCATTGATTTTATGAACAAGTTGGACGAATTCGACCGTAAAGGATACTTCGCATTTATCAAAGAATTGAATAAGGTAGGAGACAAAGTCGTTACCTCGTTCAGCGTGGAGGATGTAAAAAATCTCGGCGATAACATCGTTACTATTTTAAATACAGTTAAAAATCTAACACAGCCGGACATGCTTCATGTAATCAACAACGCACTCGCCGTTTACAAAAAATTGGACATCGAAATTGAGAAAGATGTATCGCTCATCTCGCTTCTTAAGGAACTGAATACCCCCGAAATGAAGCGCGGCTTGGCATTTGCGATTAAATTTCTCAAAAGCGTAGCAGAACAACAAACAACAAATAGAATAACAGCGGTTACAGCGGTACAAACAAACTAAGCAAGGAGTCAACCATGACAACGGTAGCAACAGAAACGAAAACTCTTGAACGCGATGCGGATGGACATATAAAAAACATATCCGATTGGAATGAGCAAATCGCGAACGCGCTTGCGCTGGAAGAAGGAATTCCGGTCTTAACGGAGCGGCACTGGGCGGTCATCAATTTTATGCGGAAGGAGTTCCAAGAAAAGGGAGATGCGCCGTCAATTCGTAGGCTTACAAAAGAGAGCGGTGTAGAGACGAAAGAACTATACGCTCTTTTCCCAAAAGGTCCTGCAAAAAAAGCCGCCAAGATTGCAGGGTTGCCGAAACCCAAGGGCTGCATCTAATATAAAAGGAAAACAACAATGAATACAAATGGTCATGAACCGATAAAAAAAGTTTCTATCATTGTCTCACGCGGATCATTGGATGGAGTGTATCCCGCTCTTATTATGGCAAACGGCGCACGAATGGAAGGAATCGAGGCTACGCTTTTTTTTACCTTCTTCGGACTTGATGCTATCATTGACAAGCGCATGGACAATATCAAAGTTGCAACCGTCGGCAATCCCGGTATGCACCTTCCGACGTTACTTGGTATTATTCCCGGCATGTCAGCGTTCGCAACGAGCAAAATGAAAAAAGAGATGGAGAAACTGGATATTCCACCTGTGCGAGAGTTTATCACGATGATTCACGATGCCGGTTGCGACATCTACGCCTGCAAAGCGTCGGTGGATATGTTCCACTTAAAGAAGAATGATTTTTGCAAAGAAGTGGATGATATTATTCCCGTGGGACAGTTCTACGAGAAATCAGCCGGCGCGGAAATACTATTTACATAACGCCGTTACGTTATAGAAAAACAGTAATACGGTTCTCCTTGAGCCATGCGCATGATAAGCAATGCCAATTCGCGCGCATGATAATCGCCCCACATGGATGATTCACCCTGAGGAATGTTCTTGCCGGGAGGAATATGGTCCCAACCATTTGGTCGGTGATAGACGGCATGCAAAATCAAACCTTGATGTTTTGAATCAACGGAGAGATACGGCTCTGCGAAAACGTGAGACGCAACCGTCAAGCCGGCTTGAAGATAACGCTCGCCTTTATCGTGGCTCCGGTGGATTTTCAAAAAATTGCCAAGTCGTAGTAACCCCTGCGCGGCAATAACGGCGGCAGAGCTATCAACAGGCTCATATTCATTAAACGGGTCGGCGGCACGGTTGAGATAATCGCCCAGTTTAGAAAGCCCCGGTGCGCCGGTATCCCAATAAGGAATGCCATCTGTTGGGGTCTCGCGGATGTAAAAATCCGCAACCGCCTGAACAACGTACAAAAATCCATCAATAATTTTTTGTTTGCCGCCGAACTCTGCAAGCTCGCTTTCTTCAAGGGCATGTAAAAACTCCAATTGCTCAGCATAGCCGCAGAGAATCCACGCTAATCCGCGAGTCCATGTGGAAAACGGCGAGTAACCCTGTTGGCTGCTCGGACAGCGATAGGAGCCGTCATTGACGTTAAAGATTGACTCGTGAGCCACTCTTCCACGAACATCGTACGCATCGCGCCCGTCGCCATAATACACATTGAATCGCGCAGTTGTTTCAGCGTGCTGGAGCAACCGTTGTAGTAGGCTGATTTTTTTATCCTTCTCCCCCATCAGAACATGACCAAGTTGGTGTGCGACCGCAAGCGACCTTAGGGAGCGAATCGTATCGGCAAACAGAGAGTGAGGACCGTTGAACGAATAAATATATCCTTGATCGTTTTTAATATCAGTCCAGCGCGACGCCTGCACAGCGCCGCTTACCCTCAATGCCAACTCATAGAAATTCTTTTCCCACTCATCTTCATCAATCTTCCGCTCCCGCATCAAACGGTGCAAATTGCCATACGTGCTGATATTGTTAAATCCATGGTCGTGCACACCGACATGACTCACATGCGGAGCCATATATTGGAGCGTGCCCTGCCTGCCGATTTCGAGAAACTGCCTATTGCCTGTTGCATCAAATTGAAGAATGGCAGAGCCGAATTGGAACCCCTGCGTCCATTCCGTCCAGCCACGCGAAGTATATTCGCCATCCACGGTAAAGACAGGAGCGCCACGCTCGGGATTCCAGCCCCGTTGGAGCGATATAATCTTTTCAGCGGAAAGCTCAAACAGCCTATTGATTTGAGGAAGTAACGATTTAATTTCTATCATAGAAGAGGAAATGATCATGAAATTTTAAAGTCTGCGCAAATGAAATCCGCCATCTATATGAATCACCTCACCCGTTGTAAAAGGAAACTTCCCTGAAAGTATCGCACCGACGGCAAGCCCGACATCTTCCGCTGTCCCCCAACGATGCTGCGGGACAAGCCCCTCCGCCAAAAGTTTATCATATTTTTCTTTTGCACCGTGCGTCATATCGGTAGCCATGATGCCGGGTCTTAACTCAAGCACCTGAGCGCCGATTTCTGCAAGCCGCGCCGCCCATAACTGGTTGACCATCGTTAGCCCCGCTTTTGAGATACAATACTCCGCTCGATTTAACGAAACTGTATCCGCCGAGATGGATGAAATAAATATCACTTTAAATCCTGATGGAATTGCGGGCGATATTTTGTTTTGAATCCAATACTTTGCAACGCTCTGCGTAAGGAAAAAGGATCCGCGAAGGTTTACGTTAAGAACCTCATCGAAGGATTCTTCGGTTGTTTCTGTTATATCAACTCGCGCACGAGGTCCCATGCCGGCATTATTGATTAACGCATCTATGCGCCCAAATTCTTTAAGGGTTTGGTCAAGCAGTCGGGCACGATCTTGTTGTATTCCCACATTCGCCTGGATTGCCACAAAGCGCTGTTGCGTGTTGCTCGCTTGGCTTTTGCACAAAGCGACCGTCTCATTCGCCGCTTCAGCATTACCGGCATAATTGATAACAGCAGAATATCCTACCCTGGCTGTTTCGAGCGCTATGCCGCGACCTAAGCCTCTGCTTGCTCCAGTGATAAGAACTACGGGATTGACGGCTGACATGATTTACGAGAATTTAATAAGGATGGAATTCGGTGTACGAGTATTATATATAGTTCCATTGATAAAACTTGTGTTCACACATAAAAGTATCAAACTAATCGGCAAAAGACAAGAAAAGAATGAAGCGGGCGGGCAAAAGCATTTCGCTACAAATTTTCATCCAGAGGTTTTGAATCCAGTATTTTGGCTGGGATTCTTACTGTTTGCACTTTTGAAGCAGGCTTGAGGAAAGAATAAACCGACCATGCGATACCTGCAACAATTGACCCGACACAAATAACAGCACCCAAATAATACATACTATCGGCAACGGTTTCTGCCGAATCCATCATATCCCACATTCGAAAAAGATTATACCAATCGTGACCTGATTTATGTCCGCCTAAAAGCGGCAGCCTTCTCAACGGCGCATCCCGCATGTAAAGGCTTACATCGAGCATATTTTCTCCCACCCAAAAAAGGGCAAACGGCGCCATCTGGGAACGCTGCCTCAACGCAATAAGGAATGAAAGCAATGGGAACACTATCTGCCAAAACGAGCCACCAAGAATATGGAGCATTCTTCCGAAAAAGAAAAACAGCATGTGACCGCCTTCGTGAATAAAAAGGAAAATCCCATTGCGGACAAGTCTTAACAACAGGGGCCAGGGGGTCATAAACCATCTTACTTCGGAAAACGTCTCGATGGCTTGAAAGAAAATAACAGTAAGAAATATATACACGCTAAGCTTTAACGCTATCGGCGTGTAGCGCTCAATCGGTTCGAGCGGCGGTTGGACGACTTCAGGCGGTAGCTTGGGCGACATCATAAGCTGGAGTGCTATTTCTCATCACAATAACATTGCTACAACGAGGGCGGCAGTCAACACTTTAAGGGCCGAGTTAACACAAATTCCTAACGAAGTCATCGGGTGCCAGTTGGTTGATGTGCCGGTAGAAAGTATCACCGGTAATGTAAAAACCGTCCAGCATATAATGCCGATACCGAGGGAAGATAAAATTCCAATATGACCAGGAGTCAACGAGGGTTGAGCTATGATCATAGAGTAGAACCACGTCATTGCAATACCAAAATATAGTGAAACCAAAATTCTGGCAACATTATCTTTTGTATCCCCTTTTCGCCACGCATCGGGCGTTAGTGCCTGATATTTGCGGAAAAGCAATCCCATAACCAACCAATCCCAAACTATGCTCGCGCTCCCGATGATAAAACCTGCTAAAAGGATTTTTAGACTTATCATACTTGACCTTTATGTAATTTAGAGAACAATGATGGGCAATGGTAAGAAGTATTTCGGTGTTTGTCAATCGAATTGCTCACAGAGGTAAGTCACATAAAATAGACTATAAAGGAACCTTCCGTTCCGACCCATCCTCCGTTAATTGAAATATTTCGGGACATTAGCTTCTCCAGAGATACGACATTTTGAAAAATATGCCGCGATACGTTTCAAGATATGAGTCGGAAGGGACGTATGCAGTTTGATCCCACGCCGTGCGCTGGAAAAGAGAGCCGTAACCGAGATGCACAACCGTTCCGGGAATGTAAGTAAAGGACGCTAAAAAATCATCCGTGATAGTTTTCCGATAACCGTTGTATTCCGTTATAGCACGAATAAACCAGTAACGATTTACTTGATATGTGAGCCGGAACCTGCCAATGGGATAATCATAGACGCGCGAATCGTCTGATGTGCGGAAAAGATTTGCATAGATTACGCTTACCGTAAGATCAAAATGCTCCCATGGTTGGATATTTAGATTAGTGGTAATAACAGTGCTCTTTCCCTGCTCAGGCGAAGCAGAATAAATGACCGCGTTATCAAAACGATATGTCACAGTGAAATTAACCTCTTTGGAAAACTGGCCGCCACCATTAAGCTGAACGCCGCTCGCCAAAAATCGCTGACCCCCAAACACCTCCGTCGAATAGTTATAACGGGCACTGGCGGACAAGCTCCCAAGGATAACGGCGGAAAGCGTAACACGGTTGCTCGTTTCCCATAATCCGCTTGGATCATCGCGCAGCGTTGAACCAAACATAGCTAGATCAATGCGGTTAATGAAGCGAGACGATGGATAAAATTTGGGAATGAAATAGGCGTCAAAAGAAAGAAGTCCCGTTCGAGTAAGATATCCTGCGTCAAGTTGAAAATCTTCCGACACTTTATTTCCTTGTACTCCCCAGTCCATATCGCGGGAATTGTGCCGATATATTATTGACATTGCAAGGCCTTTGTTCGCATTTGTCGAGTCGGTTGAGCGCGATGACGAGCCAAGGAAGTGATACTCCAAAGTGCCGCCGGCTGTTACCCGTTGCACCCCATCAACGCCTCCGACACGATTGAATGTCGTTCCCCACTCACGACCCATATAAACACCACCGATGTAGCTATCTCCATTCAATGCCTGTTTGTAGCGAAAAATCGGGAACACTGCTCTCTTTCCGTAATCCGTAGCACGGCCGTCCGTCAAATCATCAATGGCAACGATTGAAGCCAGAGAACCATCGCGGCTCACTTTTCCGCTGAGCTTAAGACCGACAAGCGGATGAACAATGGTGCGAGTGTACACGCCATACAGGATGCCCTGTTGCCGTCCCTGATCAACACCGCCGAGCGTAAGAATATCCGTCCCTTCAAGAAAAAACGGGCGTTTCTCGGAAAAAAATAGATTCGACCGTAAGTTGATATCCACTTGACCGGCATCTGCTTCCACCTGGCTAAAATCCGGATTGTATGTTCCATCAAGAATCAGTTGAGGAGTAATACCGTATTTGGCAGTAAAGCTCGTCTCTCCCTGATTTTTAAACTGCGTAAGCTCCCCTTGGTCGTGATGGTACCGATTACTATAGGTAAACGCCGGCAACAACTCCCAAAATGCGTAATGCTTCAATCCTGTATATTCTAAAGGCTGCATCTGTGTAAGAAACTGATACCCTTTCTGTGGATCAAGAGATGGGTACGAGACGTGTTCTAAACGCCGCCCTATCTGCCGTTCAAAAAAAATCGACATGAACGTAGGATCAGCATCCGAGTAGCGAATACTTTTCAGCGGAATACTTACTTCCACCGTATATCCCTGCTCATCAATCTGCCCTGCGCTGTACCAGACAAAATCAACGCTAAAATCTTCCGATGTATTTGTCCCGCGGCTATCCATTTGAATTCCATGCGGATTCGCATAAAACGCAAACAGCGCTTGTTGATCATTAAACGTATCTATGTTTAAGCAAATCCAATCATCTCTCCGAATGTTGTCCCTTTGACCAATCGTAGCTTTAATTGCGCTGGGATCGGGATCGAAACACCGGAAGGCAAAATATAAATTCTCGTCATCATAAGCCGCATAAGCAACTGTGGACTCCGGTATGACCTTTCCAAAATCGGGTATAAATGTTTTGAAATTCGTTACCGACAGCGCTTTTGACCAAACCGGATCATCAAGCTTACCGTCAATATTGGGCGGCACAAGTGTTCGCACCGGCTTTAGTGATTCACCAGTCTGCGGTCTACAAATAGCAAATGTATAGACAACTGCCAAAAGCGAAATCAAACAAACAAAACGGTACATGGCATCCTTTCTTGATAAATGACGAATTGGAACTCGAACATAACTCCTTTAATGCTATTTTGGTTGAACGATTTGAAGCGCTTCGCCATCGAATGAGCAAAATTCCATTGTAAATGCGTATGGCCTCTTACACTTACCACACCATTTATTCAATACCGGAAGCTGACCTTCAGCTTTGCTCTTAAGCCACTGTTCCCGGAATGCGATTATTTCTTTCGACAGGGGACGCGGGATTTGCTCGACTGGAACTATTCCAAGCTCACGTGCCTCCTCGAAAGTAATTGATGCTGTTCGCGTCACACCGCGTTGTTCAAACTCGATCGGCACGGTATCTCCCGGCTTATGTCTCTGCACCAGCGAATCGAGATCTTTCGCGCTTGTAAGAGGAACAGAATCAATCTTAATAATGCGATCACCTCGATCAAGACCCGCTTTGTATAGTGGACTTCCTACAATCGTCCCATAGTTGATTATTGCTTTTCCCCCATCATACGTTATCCCTGCAAACCCAAGAGAGGCTTTATTGGGTTTTTCCTTTCGGAGCGTTAAACCGGCAGAAGAAAGCAATTTTTCGTAATCAACAATCTCATGTCCATTAATGTAGCGGCGGAAAAAATCATCTGCGAACGCTTGGTCTTTGGTAACCGTTCCAAGAATGAGCCGAAGGTCTTCAACCGTATAAGGCTTTTCAGTTTTACCATGAAGCTCCCAAATTTTCTGCATAAAATTATCGAGCGTGATGCCTGAAAATTTTGAGCGCAACGTCAAATCCAACCCGAGAGCGATGACCTCACCATAAGCATAGTAGGAAATAAATGTATTCGAGCGATTGTTGCGGTCAATGGCAACGGCAGCATCTGCAAACGGA
The DNA here is from genome assembly GCA_016194505.1 of Ignavibacteriales bacterium. Classification (GTDB taxonomy): domain Bacteria; phylum Bacteroidota; class Ignavibacteria; order UBA10030; family UBA10030; genus JACQBK01. The sequence goes on from JACQBK010000048.1 coordinate 13,068, forward strand.
GCCTGTTGGCTCATCTCTATCGGTGTAAAGAATGAGCGACCCGGTGAATTCATTACATAATTAACTGCACCCGCAATTGCCTTCACATAACGGTCAAGGCTAACAATACCGGCACGCACAAGCGCCAACTCACCATAATAACTTGTAAAGCCTTCAGCAAGCCACAACTCTCCCGACATATTCGCCTCTTCAAAATTGAACGGCTCAAGCGACTTGGGGCGCATGCGCTCAACATTCCACGAATGAAAGAACTCGTGTGATAGCGTTCCCGCTAATCCAATCGCATTTCCTTTGAGCGATTGAGTTGAAGAGATGAATGTTGAATTCCTATGCTCCATCCCGTCTCCCTGCGCGTACGGAAGGTAATCCGCGATGAAAACATACTGACCATAATCATATTTCGGCAATTCTCCGAAAAAAGCCTTCTCTTCAAGCACGATCGCCTTTGCCACTGCAGCGTAGGCGCTGGCATAGTCTTCACTTCCATCATGATGAAGGGCTAATTTGAAAGTATATGTTTTATCACCCGAGTGAACCTCCCACGAACGAATCGTATGCGCGCTTAACTCCGTGGGACAATCCATAAAATATTGCAGATTCGGCGCAGTGAACGTGGTTGAGTCACTGGTTGGTGCAAGTTGCGTTGCAATTTTCCAATTGCTTCCTTTGGGAAGGTTGAATTTTACTGTCATCGGCGATCCATCAAGACCCCTTGCCCACATAAACGTTGCTGGAATATTTAAGTGCGCATGCGTCGGATCAATGCCGGCGTACGTCCCATCCGGATAATCACCAAAAAGTGTATAAGAAACCGAGACAGTCCCATCATGGTTTACTATATCCCATTGATAAGGGTTGGGACGGGAAATTATAAGCTGTTTCCCCTTACTGTCAAACGCTTTCACGTTATACACATTCTTTGCAAATTCGTGAACGGCATACCGGCCGGGAGAAGACCTGCTCATGCGCACCTCTAAAGGCTTCGATGGCACACTGATAAATTTTGCTGTGATCTCCGCTTCATGGTGAACTGCATTCGGAAACGAAACTTCATACTCCACTCGTTGCGCCATAGCAACAACGCAACACAGTATCCAACAACCCACAGCTATAAAAATTCTCATAAATAGCGTCTCCTTCTATTTTTTTTGTGAAATTACTTTCGCGGAAGTTTTTCATCTCTCATTGCCGCGTTGTAAGCAAACGCCGCCATAACCATGAAAATTATGATATACAGCTTTTATGTGTAAATCAAACCTTTTTAATAATTATTAAACGATAGCAGGAAAAAGAAGTTACAGCAACCCATTAATATTTATTAAACGTAGGTAATGATATTCGGTTAAACAAGTTTTGGGATTAAATCGTGCCTAAAAAGGACTTAACAGTCAAAAAATGGGGGCTATATATAGTGTGTAAGCGAGTCTACCATGGAATTTGGCACACGGTCAATGAAAGCAAAGCGTGGAAATGGGATTTGAAAGGCTCAAAAACCTTTCATAAAAAAACCTGACTACATAGTTTGTAGCCAGGCTTTTTTATGCTGGAAAAAATCTCAGCCCCTGCTATCAGCCTGTAAAGTATATATATGCCCCAAGGATGAGAATCATCACAACAATGGATAGCAAGACATCGGTCACGTTCCAGCTTGCTCTCGAAACTTTTTTATCTTCCTCGGTTTTCGTCGCGTACGTAAGTTCGCTGATCTTGTCGTATGCCGGAGCTTCCGAGGCATAGCTCACAGCAATCATAACGATAGCTGATACAAATCGCGTTGATTCTACTGCGTGCACGTGAGACACATGTATTTGTATGATAAGCAAATATGCGTGAACGTACACACAAGAGCAAGTATTTTTTTGATAAATGCTTTATTAGGGACGGAAGATGTTTACCTCGAAATCCATACGGCGCAAACGCCTTTGGGTAAGGCGACGAGAAAGGACTTCTCTTAAAAACAAAAAAGTGTCAGCAATGGCTAACACTTGGGGGAGGTAAAAAGGAGTGGACAGGGCCAGAATCGAACTGGCGACACACGGCTTTTCAGGCCGTTGCTCTACCGACTGAGCTACCTGTCCAACAAAACTGTATTTGAAAACAATATGCTAAATAACACGCTGTGGTAGTTTCTTGACAACTTGTCCCGCCGTTGTTGGGCGGGAAGCTACCTGTCCAACAAAACTGAGAAAGAACAAAAACGGTGCGGATATGTTTCCCGCACCATTGTAAATGTATCAAAGTTTTGCCCGAAAGTCAACACGAGCGATAATTCACTCCAGCTCCCTCGCATTTTTCTGTCCGATATAACTTACGGTCTCTTCACCGCCGTCAACTCCGATAACATTACCCGCAAGAAAATCCGCATACTCATGAGTAAACAGCACTATTGACTTGGCAATATCTTCGGGCGTTGTAATGCGCATCATTGGATTTTTTGCTTTTGCTATCTGCAACATTCTATCGGCCCCGGGAATTTTTTGTTGCGCGGGCGTGCGTGTCGCTCCAGCCATGACGGAATTTGCAGTGATGCCAAACTCACCCAATTCCATATTTAACTGACGAATGTGCGATTCAAGTGTCGCTTTGGCGGCGGAGACAGCGCCGTAGTGCGGAATTTGCGTGCGCCCTCCTGAGCTTGTCATTGCGTAGATTCGCGATCCCTTCTTCAGTAATCCGGTTGAGTATGCACTCTGCACCCAATAGACCAGTGAATTTGCCATCACATCTAACGTCATTTCCATTTGCGCTTGCGTTACCATGTCCGCAGGATTTTCTGCGATGTACGGTTTAAGCGTTCCGAACGCCAACGAATGCATCAACACGCGAACGGAGGAGCCTTCTTGTTGTCCAAATTCCTTTTTAAGCGTATCAAGGACTTCTTTTCGGTTATTTGCGTCAGCAGCATTAACATTAAAAAAGATAGACTTTACATTGGTCTTGGCAATTTCTTTTTTGACATGTTCAACCAAATGCATTGTTGTTGATCTGTCAAAATGTACACCACAGATATTCATGCCATGGCGAGCAAGCTCTATGGCAGTCGCGCCGCCAAATCCGCTTGATGCGCCAAGGATTAAAGCCCAATCAGTTGATTTAAAGCGTAAGTCCGTATTCACTAAAGCTCCCTTTTCTAATATTCAAAGATAAATGTCATGCAAGATAGCAAGTTTTGGTTGAAAATCAAGAAAAGTTATTCTACCGTAACACTTTTAGCTAAATTCCTCGGCTGGTCTACGTTTGTTCCACGCGCTACAGCAATATAGTATGAAAGAAGCTGCAACGGAATGACATTGATGATGGGACCAAAGAAGCCGTATGTTCGTGGAACACGAACAACAAATTCAGTCATTTTCGCTATCTCCGTATCATCTTCATTGGCGATGGCGATAATACGACCGCGCCGCGCCCGAACCTCTTGCACATTACTGATAACCTTCTCGTAGATCGCATCTTTGGGAACAATACACACAACCGGCATGTTTTCGTCTATCAGTGCAATGGGACCATGCTTCATCTCTGCGGCAGGATACCCTTCCGCATGGATATAGGATATTTCTTTGAGCTTCAACGCTCCCTCCAACGCAACAGGAAAGTTTGCGCCTCTGCCGAGGTAAAGAAAATTCCTCGCATCTTTAAATTCTTGCGCCAACTTCTTAAGCAAATGACTATCCTGAAGCACCCTTGCGACTTTTTGCGGCAGGCTATCCAATTCTTTGGTCAGCACTTTGGCGTCGGTTTCTGTCATTCCTTTTGCTCGCGCAGCCATCACTGCAATTTGCGCCAACACAGTAACTTGCGAAGTAAATGCTTTTGTGGAAGCGACTCCAATCTCAGGTCCAGCATGGATGTACACGCCACCCTGCGACTCCCGGGCAATGGTACTGCCAACGACATTGACAATCCCCAACACCGTTGCTCCTTTTGACTTTGCTTCGCGTAATGCGGCAAGGGTATCAGCCGTTTCGCCGCTTTGACTGAGAAGAAATACTACGTCGTCTTTTGTAATAATCGGATTTCGATAACGGAACTCGGAGGCATATTCTACTTCCGTTGGAACCTTTGCAATATGCTCGAGCATATACTCGCCCACCAACCCCGCATGCCATGACGTTCCGCAGCCGACAAGAATAATTCGCTTCGCGTTAAAAATTTTATCTTTGACATGCTCCAATCCGCCCAACTTGATGTTCCCCTGTTCCACCAATAGCCTGCCCCGCATTGCGTTTCTGATTGTCTCCGGCTGTTCGTTAATCTCCTTCATCATAAAATGGTCGTAACCGCCGCGCTCGATCTGAGAAAGCTCAAATGTGATTTCGTGTACGCGCTTATCTTTGACCTTGGCGCCGTGAATAGTACTGGTCCGAAATCCTTCCCTCGTGATTTCCGCAACCTCGCCATCTTCGAGATACACCACTTGCCGCGTGTGTTGAATAATCGCCGAGGCGTCTGCGGCAACGATATTTTCGCCATCCCCAACTCCGAGAATAAGCGGGCTACCCATTCTTGCGGCGATGATTTTATCAGGCTCGTGCGTTGAGACCACGACCAGCCCGTACGTTCCCGTCACTTCTTGAAGCGCAAGCTGGACAGCTTCGAAAAGATCATGGGTTTGTTTGTAAAGATCTTCAATTAAGTGAGCAACGGCTTCCGTATCGGTTTCGCTTGAGAAATGATGACCTTCACGTTGTAGTTTTGTTTTAATGGCGAGATAATTTTCGATGATGCCGTTATGAATAACCGCAATCTCGTTTTTGCAATCTGTGTGAGGATGGGCATTAACATCGTTCGGTTCTCCATGCGTTGCCCATCTGGTATGCCCCATACCGACATGACACTCGGGCAACTGACCATCTCCCTGAATTTTTTTCGCAAGGTCGGCAACTTTCCCGGCGCGCTTCCGGACAAGCAACGTCCCGTTACTGATAAGAGCAACACCGGCAGAATCATAGCCGCGATACTCCATTCTGCTTAACCCTTCCAATAATATTGGCAGGGTATTCTTAGGACCGATGTAGCCGACAATCCCACACATAAATAGTCTTGCCTCTCGTTAATGAATCATAATAACACCCATCATCCTGCCGGATGCGTTTCTATCTCTTCGATAGGAATGGAATAATTCCGGAGAACAAATAGTGCAATACGATGAAACTTCAATATTATTTTCTACAACACCCATTTCTGTCAAATGGTTTTTATTGGCGTGCTTCAGGTTAACGAACGTTTTTCCATCCTTATTCTGCACTACGCTTGGATCCATCTGCATCGCAACTTCGCTTCCTACTTCGTAGCAACAAACGCCGGCTGAAGGTCCTATGAACGCTACAAGATCAGTCGGTTGCGAACCGTATTCCCCAATCATCCTGCCTATGGCGTTCGTGACTATGCGACGGACAGTTCCTTTCCAACCGCTATGCACAGCGGCTACGACGCTTTTATGGGGATCAAAAATGAAAATTGGAACGCAATCAGCAACGGAAATCGCCAACGCAACTTGAGGCACACTGGTCAAAAGCCCGTCGCATTCTGTATATTCTCCCGGCTGACTCGCTATGTGGACGGTTGCCGAGTGACATTGCAACGGAACGGCAACCTGCTGGGATGAAATTCCCAATGCTCCAAAAAATAAGCGCCTATTGTGAACAACGTTCACTTTGTCGTCACCCACGTTAAAACTAAGATTCATCCCCAGAGGAACCGGGCTGACTCCTCCATTGCGAGTGCTGAAACCGAATTTAATTGAAGTAAAGTGAGAAAGTTTTTCGGACGTTGGGACTGATCTCTCGGCCATTTCAGCTCAGCGTAATTGGAATCTTCATTTCGACGGTCGTTCCCCTGCCAACTTCGCTGAAAAGCTCAATCGTGCCATTGAGGTCTTGAATAATTTTTTGAGAAATGGCTAACCCTAACCCCATACCATCCGTCTTTGTAGAAAAATTAGGCTGAAAAACTTTTGCGCGAATCTCTTCCGGAATTCCTGCACCTGTGTCACTTATCCTCATCGTACAAAGGTGTTCGCTCACATCTGACTCAATGGTGATAAGCCCCCCTGTATCCATTGCCTGAAGGCTATTGCGGATAACATTGATAAAAACCCGGCGAAGCTCATCCCTATCGGCAACAACGATAGCAGGAGTATCGGAAATTTTTGCCCTAAATTCAATTCCGCGTACACCTCCGAACAACCTCATCGTTTCGCCTAATAGTTGTTGGAGATTAACTTTCTCGAACTTTCGCTCGGGCATGCGGGCAAAATTTGAAAACTCCGAGGCAATACGCGATAGCACATCAATTTGCTCAATAACGGTTTGTGCGACTTTCGTAAGCATCGCCTCGAAATCCTGAACGCCATCTTTATACGCCTGTTGCAAGTGCTGGATGGAAAGCTTTATAGGAGTTAAAGGATTTTTAATCTCATGCGCTACCTGCTTCGCCATTTCTTTCCACGCAAGTTCTCGTTCTGCCTGCGCGAGGCTTTCGCGTCCTGCTTTAAGCTCCTTTGTCATTTCATTGAATGAGCGCACAAGCTCCCCTACCTCATCATCAGAGGTTGCTGTGAGTTGGATATCAAGATTTCCATGCCCGACGACTTTAGCCGCCTGTGAAAGATCGCGCAACGGTTTCGATAAACGATTTGCGAGAATAAGCCCAACTGTCACCACAAACAATAAGACAACCGCATACGCTCCAAGAGTAAACGCATTACGTTGTGCAAGTTCCTCATCAATCTCGCTTTGTTTGTACAACGCCGGAACTGAGAGCACACCGACGAATTGATTATTAATGAAGAGAGGGTGATATCCAACGACATACTCTACTTCACCGATGCGTTCCGAATCTTTAAAAAAGTTTTTGCCGAGAATGACCGAGTTGAGGTACGCCTTCGCCGACAAACGATTGTCCAAAATTGCTGTTCTGTAAAGTTCGGGTCGGCTGCTTGCCAGAAGGCTTGACTGACCATAGACACTGAAATCAGCGCCTAGTTCGGATGCGACCACTTCGCAATAGTCGTTATTGACGCCTGTGAAAAAATCTTTTTCATCAACAACCGTATTCGATATCCGCTGCTGAATCAAATCAAGGTCTTTGGAGAGATCGCGCGCAACAATTTCTTCAACCCGCTCAATCGCCAGTTCCCGGTTATAATATGCCATCAGCAGCAGCGGCAGCACGGCTAACACGGCAAACGAAGTGATGAGTTTTTCCCGGAAACCGAAAATCAATTTCTGCTTCAAGAGCACTACGCGAAGCATGAGGAACATCAATGTTGCGCCAAAAAATAACACGTACACCATGAACATCTTAACGAGGTTAAACAAATGCCAGCGGATATCCAGGGCTTCTACACTAAGAGCTATAACACGATTGGTGTCGAATTCATCTTGAATATAAAGAACATCGAAAGCCTTAGCGCCAACTTGTTGCTCCGACCACACGAAGCGTTTATGAGGCATTTGGAGCTCGGCGAGGACGTGCGACGGAACACCCATGCCCTTAAAAAATTCTTCCTCCGTCGTACTAACAAGCTCCCCGTGCTGGTATTCCGAAATTGTAACCTTGCGAAAATTCTTTTCAAAGCGCTCGCGTGAAGGCGTTCGTATCACCTCTGGCGCTTCCCCCCTAAACAGGTTTCTTTGGTTCGCAGAAAGCATAACCGCCACTGTGCCGAGAGGATGGCCTTCGTCATCTCGTATCGTTGTCCATCCGCCGTAATATTTGGTTGTACCCCCTGCTATTTTACGTTCGACAATGTGAAGCACTTCTTCTTCCGTATTAAAAATTTTTGAGAGAAGCTCGAACTGTTCATACGAAGTCAATCCGACGGTAAAACGGCTTACCTCTTTTCCGAGAGTGTTGTATACTACTACTGCTGAGTTATAGCCTTCCCTACCCATTAGACTCTGAGACCATAAAATAAACGCAAGATTGAAATTGCCTGCGGAGTCAGAGTCCATCTCCGGTGCACGGTCGGCTGCTATGCTCGCCATCGAATGCAGTCCTTCATTGACGACAAATGAAAGCCAGTTATCCGTCGGACGTAGTAACTCTTCGGCAAGAACTTGGATACGTTGTTTTTCTTTTTCGTGGAGCTTAGAATCCAACAACAATGCTGAAATAATGAACGCACAACATCCTCCAAGCACAATAAAACGTCCCACGTTGAAGCTTCGCTGTGGCTCCTTCTGTAAACCGCGTCGCAACCACTTCGCGCACACAAGACCGAGCAGAAAAACAAGAATTTGATAATAGACAGGAACCTGAGGAACTTGGTTAATAAAGGAAAACACCCAGAATGCTGCCACTGCAATAAGAAATAGCGCTCCCCACACTTTTGTTCTTCCTTCGTGCAATGCAAGCGCCTGCGATAGTAATCTCCCCATCAGAAGAAAAACTGCAACCACTACGGCAAGAAATGACAAGGCAAGAAAGAGAATATTCAAATGCATCAACACAACGGGAACATCAGGAATAAATTTCGTCGGATCTTGATAATGCAATGTGGAATCGAACACGAAGCTCCTCATCGCCGCCCCAAATCCCCGAATAAACCACTGCAACCCAAGCGCGAGCATAATGATTATGAACCAGCAAATGATCTTCTTCGATAATGATAAAGGATTTCTTCCATGCTCAGTATTCCTATACCAACGGAGACCGTAATTCAAAATGACTAACACGTTAGCAGATACGATAAGAACGGAAAGGGATAATTCCCCTAACGATGTCGTCAAACCGTAAAACGGAGAAGCAAATAACGCCGGGTCAAATAAAAATCCGCCAATAAACGAAGATGGGAAATGCACAGAGAGCCAAAGGTATCTCACACCCCAAAGAGCGATTGATAGAACGACTACTCGCAGCCACTCGATTCGCAGAGCGTATGATTTGATAACAACGACCACGAGAAAGAACATCGAACAGATGCCAACGACGATACTGATATATCTACCAAATTTTGTTTCAAGGGATTGCAATTCGGATGACAATGACGGTCTCGCTAACTCCGCAAACGCAATCGGTTGACCTCTGAAATTCTTAAGAGGAATAAATAAAGACTTATCATTGTTCGGATGACTTGTGCTGGCATCGAAGAGCAAAACAACCGTCATCCCAAGTTGATTCGATAACTCTTCGCTGAAACTCGTGCGGCTGATAAAACGACTGGAGAGGGGATAATTAGACTCGAGCGGGCGGCTCACGACCACTGAGAGCATGCCGTTCGGCACAAAAACCCTCACAGAGAGATACGTATGCAAGCTGGCTTGCGATATAATAACCGCCGAATCAATCGGTTGGCTGGGAAGAATCTTTTTATAATCCGGTAGAACACTGTGACCAGACCAGGCAAGTATGAATCCGTTGGAATCTACAATGTCAATTGTTACGTCATCAGGTCGGTTACGTTCGAGAAGCTCGAACGCCAATGCCGTGCTCGACTGGGAACGTTCTTTAACAAGTCTGGAGAGCGCGGTGTTCTCGGCAACGATTTTTGCCCGCAAGAGAAGCTCTCGGGTTTTTTCCTGAAAACTCCTTTCGACCTTACTGATAATTTCTCCCTCGTACCCCGGATTCTTTTCATTCCATTGTTTCCCAGCAATTGCATCACAACCGCTCCTCGTTACAAGTAACACGAGGAGGGAGAGAAAAGAAATAAAAAAGCCCCAGATAAAGGGGCGAGCCATTTTTTCCTTTTGAATCAGCACGATTGGCATACGGGCGTTAGTAAATATTAAATTGGCTAACCACCCACTTCGATTCCTGCATGGTCAACGAAACATAAATCTGCACCGATTCCCTATTGCCCTTCGATATAAATGTAAACCTTCCGGTAGCGTACGGAGTGGAGCCTTTATCACTCAATCTCGAAAAAGAAAACGAAACAGGTTTCCGCGAGGAAAAATAATTTTGCAATACAGAGGTAACTTGATTGGCAGAAAAATACCCGCTTTCTCCCTCTGTGATGTTAACATAGACTTGACTTGCGAAAAAAGCGGGAGAAGCGGTGAGCGTTGATTTCAAAATTCCTGCTTCGAGTTTCTCGAAAACGCCCTTCACGTCCACTTGCCTGTAATCCGGCGGTTCTACCGTTTGCCCAACGATGGAATCGCCTTTCATTTTTCGCTGCTGGACAGAACTTACTTGAGCGGACGCTTCGCTCAGCACCAACAGCACCAACAATGGAATAAGAGTCTTCATAGCAAAATCAAAGTATCAGAAAAGCCGAAAAAAGTCAACCGTTGAATTTCCCACAATAAACAGGCGACACCGCCCTTTCGCCTCACTCAACCGCATTCTTTCCGGGGCAGCGTCGCTGTTTTCTCTCTCCCACCACGAAGAGGAGTTTCTTATTCTTTACGAAGCGCTACAGCCTTTTCCGTGTTACGATCCCGCATTCCACCACCCGAATTATCCCTTTTGAGCTGAGGCTCTTTCGCTACTAACTGGTATGCCCAATCGAACGTTATGCGCGATGGCGTTACTTCCTTAACCCGCATTTTGGCATAGTGATCATCCGCCGTCCAGATCACGTATGTATGGCCGACAATTGCTTCGGCGGATTTCGATGGCGCCCATCCTGCCGAAGGGGCATAGGCGATGTCATCCAACGTGGACGTGTAGCCCATATCCTGAATATCGGTGTCGTTCCAGACATCTAAATAGTACCGCCCGCTGTAATTCTCAAAAAAGACATCGGTGAAATTATCATTATACTTCCCGATGGAATATGTCGAAAAATCGTACCCTGCCGAATTCGGCAATACGCGATAATCATCAATGCGCGTTCCATATCCCTCCGGTCTCGGCGTAGCGTAAACAACATCGGTGCTTAAATCACTTTCATTGTCAGTGTAATCGAATGCTGTGACAGCATAATAATACCGCACGCCGTTTTTCGCTCCGTAATCAACGAAATTATTCTTCAGAACGGTGCTAACGTACGTGTACTTCCCGTCATATCTATCACTCACCCAGATTTTATAACCGGCGAGATCGGGTTCGGTATTGGAAACCCATGAAAGTTCCGCGGCTTTATCCACAGCAAGAACCCGTAACCCCTGCGGTGGCGCAGGAGGAGTCGTATCAATGTTGAAATTCTCTTTGCATCCGATAAGAAAAATGCTTGCGACGATGAACAGATATGAGGCTTTCATAATAACTCCTACGTTGGAATGTTCTCTTGGAAGGATAAATCTCAAAGTTCGTGCCAAAACCATTGGCTGATTTCTGCTCAATTCAAGCGATTGTGGCGGGAGGGGTGTACGGTTCTATATTTTTTCGTTCAGAATTGTGAACGAAAATACTAAAAGGCAATCTCAAAAACTCTTTCCGTTGCAGAGTCAGGGCTGAAGCCCTGTATGGTCTTGTTGTTATTCTATCCCCGACCTGTCCCGCCATGCCTGCGGCAGGCAGGTTGTACGGGATGCCGAAAAACGGCAAAGGTCGGGGTTATAACCACGTCCTTTAGGACGTGGTAAAATGCTCATTACAATTTTGTGGGGTTTTTCCGCCGAAGGCGGATGCGCCTCTGGCGCAAACCCCTTTCAAACCTTCATTAGTATATCATTTTTGAGATAGCTTCTACGCAAGCATCACTTTGCCGTTGTTAATAATGCCAATTGCCCGACCCTTAAGTTTGTAACCATGGAAGGGCGAGTTCTTGGATTTCGATTTGAACAGTTGAGTATCTACGGTCCAAGTAACCGACGGATCAAGCAACGTGAGATTAGCAACTTCCCCTTCTTGAATTCTGATCGGAGGAAGTGAAAGAATGCGCCGCGGGTTTGTCGAAAATTTCTCGATGAGCTGATACAGCGAAAGAATTTCCTTTTCGACTAACTCCGTTATGGAAAGTCCGATGGCAGTTTCCAGTCCCACGATGCCGAAGGGAGCCTGCGTGTATTCGACCTCTTTCTCGTCAATTGTGTGCGGTGCGTGGTCAGTGGCAATGACATCAATCGTACCATCGCGCAAGCCTTCCTTCATCGCTTCCACGTCCTCCCGTGTCCGTAGAGGCGGATTCATTTTTGTGTTCGTATCGAAACTCATCACCACTTCATCGGTGAGAGCAAAATGATGCGGCGTTACTTCGGTCGTGACGCTGAGTTTTTCTTTCTTTGCCCGGCGAACATACTCCACCGCTCCCGCAGTGCTGATGTGCGCCACGTGATAGCGCGCTTTGGGGACATATTGCAGGAGCAAAATATCGCGCGCAATCATAAGCTCCTCTGCAACCGGCGGAATACCCGGCATGCCAAGCCTTGTTGATGTCGCTCCCTCATTCATACAACCGTTATGAGTCATCGAAGATTCTTCGGCATGCTGAATGATGGGGATGCCATACATCGAAGAATATTCCAACGCCCTGCGCATAATTTCTGCGCTCGTTATGGGACTGCCGTCGTCGGTAAAGCCCACCGCTCCGGCCTGAGCCAACTCCGCCATCGGTGCAAGCTCTTCCCCTTTGCGGCCCTTCGTCGCCGCGGCAATGGGATAGACTTCAACGATTCCCTCGCATACGGCTGTAAATCCGCCTGCCGCCGCGGACGCGCATCCCGTTTCGATTGTTTCCTTGTGCTCAAACCCCGGCTCGCGCAGGTGAACATGCATATCAATGAATCCCGGCGCTATAATTTTGCCAGCAAGCTCAATTGTTTGAAATGATTTATCCGCTGAAACATTTTTGCCGATTTTTTCGATTCGCCCGTCAACGATGAGCATATCGAGCGATTCGTCTTTCCCCGCAACGGGGTCAATCAGCCTACCGCCTTTGAGATGCAGCTTCATAGAATTTCCTTTTCCTAAAAAGTAATTTTATTTTCTACTTGGCGGTCACGAACCATTTCGTGACCGAAACTAAAGCCTGTTGTCCGAGAGTTAAACTCTCGGACAAGAATTTCTTCGACAGTTAAACTGTCGAAGAACGATATTTTCCCCCAGATGGGGCCATTTTTGCTTTTGCATTAATTTGCCGTCCCCAACAGGTACAACACTGCCATGCGAATGGCGACGCCGTTGGTTACTTGTTCGAGAATAACTGAGTGCTCGCTATCCGCCAGATCCGCCGAAAGCTCCACGTCCCGATTGATGGGACCGGGGTGCATAATGGTAATCGGCTTGGGCGCGCGCGCGACTTTTTCTTTCGTAACGCCGAAGAAGCGATGATACTCCCGCAACGAGGGGAACAATCCGCTTTTCTGCCGCTCAAGCTGAATGCGCAGAACGTTCAACGCATCCACTTTGGGAATAACATCTTCGAGGCGGTGATAGACTTTGACTCCGAGCTTCTCAATATCGCGCGGTATGAGCGTTGCAGGACCGCACACGGATACTTCCGCACCCATTGTTGTTAAGCCGTAGATGTTCGAGCGGGCGACTCTACTATGCAAAATATCGCCGACGATGCAGACGCGCAAGCCTTCCAGCGAGCCGTATTTTTGTTTCAGCGTGTACATATCGAGAAGCCCTTGGGTCGGATGCTCGTGCGCGCCATCCCCGGCATTGATGACGTTTGCGGCAACAACCCGACTTAAAAAATGCGCCGCCCCCGGCGCCGCGTGGCGGATAACAACCATATCAATTTTCATCGCTTCGATATTGCGCGCGGTGTCTTTCAACGTCTCGCCTTTCGTAACACTGCTTGTCGCCGTCGTGAAGCTCACCACATCGGCGGAAAGGCGTCGCTCGGCAAGCTCGAACGAGATGCGCGTGCGCGTGGAGCCTTCGAAGAAAAGGTTCACTACGGTTTTTCCTTGCAGGGGCGGGACCTTCTTAATCGGCCGGTCGAGAATTTCCCGAAACGAAACTGCCGTATCCTAATCGGCCGGTCGAGAATTTCCCGAAACGAAACTGCCGTATCCAGAATGAGCGCAATTTCTTCCTTCGAGACTCCGTCTAATCCTAACAAATGTCTGCTTTTGAGATTCATGATTTGCCCTCCTTCCCTTGCTCTTCGGCATCGACAACGTTCACTGCGTCCTCGCTGTCTATTTCTGTCATATACACTTTGATTTCTTGTTTCAGTGAGGTGGGAATATTTTTGCCGATAAAATCCGCTTTGATGGGAAGCTCGCGATGTCCGCGGTCAACGAGCACGAGAAGCTCGATGAGCGCGGGTCTGCCGAGATCCATCAGGGCGTTGAGCGCGGCACGGATTGTTCTGCCGGTGAAGAGCACATCATCCACAAGGATGATGACTTTGCCGGTGATGTCGAATAAAATCTCCGTGCTCTTAAGCTGAGGCTGATCCAAGCGGCCGCGCAGGTCATCGCGGTACATTGTGATGTCGAGTGTGCCGACCTGAACGCTCTTGCCCTCGATCTCTTCGATCTTCTTTGCAACACGGCGGGCGAGGTAATCGCCGCGCGTGCGGATGCCGACGATGGCGAGATTATCCGCGCCTTTATTTTTTTCCACCACCTCATGCGCCAAGCGATTAACCGTGCGCTTAAAGCCTGCATCATCTATGACTTTTGTTTTTTTCATGAGTGCTCCATAAAACGAAAAAACCTCCAGTTCCGGATTCGGAAAGGAGGTCGCTCAATTCAAAATGCAAAATTAAAAAGGAAAAAGTATCCGCCAAAGGCGGATCAGCCTACGGCTGAAAAATTGTTTTTGCCTTTACTTTTTATTTTTTACTTTTGAACTTTTACTTGCACGCTTCCTTCCCTACCTCGCTGGATAGGATTTAAAGGATACTGTAAAGAACAGGTAATACATTTGTGCCGTTTTTTGGCATCCCGCAAAGCGGGACGATTGACAATTTTAGGTCAACAATTCACGATAGTTAAATTTTTGACAATCGAAAATCCGCTAAAAGCACAACTTTTATTTTACTTTTTTACAAATTTCCTGTCCGGCAGGAATTTTTCCTGTTTCACAGGACTTTTTCCTGTCGCGCAGGAGTGCAAATTTCATAAAACAATAATTTTTACTTCTTCACAGCACTGATTGAGATTGTCAATCACCAATCATTTAAATTAATATACGAAAAAACAAGTTAGAATTCAAGAGTAAATTTGGGCGATCAGTTATGGACCGCTCCGCGACCATTTGAGGGATGTTTTATGCTGTCAAGGTGCGCCTGCCCCGTGTTTTTTACGGGAAACCGTGACAGCTAAGAGCTATCAAGTAAATTGGTTTGACTTTCGCAACCGTAGTTTCTAACTTAAAGCCAGTTTCTAATTGAGACTGGTTTTTTTGTTTCGTCTTGGCAGGGTTCACTTTGTTTCTAAGAATTCTTTCTTCATTCTTTCTGGGAGAATATTATGACTAATTTGATATTAGCAGTAATCGGAATTGTAGTTCTGACAAACTTCATATACAGCATAAGGTCACACTTATTCCTAAAACGCACCATAGATCAGTTTGATGTTAGAAAAATTGATGATAAATTCATTCTTGAAAACATTGTCCATTTGCGAACAAGTCAGAATGTACTCTATGCTAGCATAGCTATCATGACATTTGTTATAGCATTTCTTGGTATGAATCTAGAAAGAAATGTCACTCAAGAAATAAGAGGCGAAATCATGCGGGCATCTCGTGTAAACCTTGATACACTGAAAATAAAAGTTGACAACATTCTTTCACTGGATTCGTCTTCTCAGCAAAGCTATTCAGAGATTCAGACCATTAAAGGCAAGATTTCATTGATCTATGATAGAATCAGACACACACCGCAGAAACTTTATGTTGTTCAGGGTCTGCAAATCAGCAAGAGTAAGAATAAATTTCTCTTTTCTGAACTCAAGCCAATAGATGGTTCAAGTATCCCTCAATTTTCACAACCTCCGTTTATCAATTACCATGCGTATATAGCTGATAGTTCCATGGTCGGAGATGCAAAGATTGGCACTGACATTTTTACCAACATCAAGGTGACTGCTCAAGGTATTGAAGCTTTAGTGGGTCCCAGCTGGCCGGGAGATGGACATTATCTCGTTGACTTGTGGATTTATATACGATGATTCATCTGACGGCGAGAAAATAATGAGCGATATTTAGAATATGATACTTTTCAGAATACATTGAAAACAGATTTTTTTCTGGGCGGTCACGGTATGCCTGCCCCGTGCTTTTTACGGGGGACCGTGACTGCCCAAGCATGGAGTATTGTAATTTATGTTATTATAAGCCGCTTGCGAAAACGATACAGAAGTTTGAAAGACAAACCATCCTTTGACGTCCTTGGCTCATTCATACTTTTCCTTGCAAGTATTTACTCAGAGCTTGGATAATATTGTCAAAGTTCTTTTGGTGGCGATGTGTGCCGGCAATATTCGCCCCAAGCTTCAGGCTTGATTCAATTCCTACTAACGTTGAATTCTCATCAACCTTTTCGATTATTATTGTAAGATTCTCGCCCCAAGAGAACAAGGACATACCAGCACTGGCTGTTATTCTACCGATCACCTTGTCTTCAGACTTCAGAGTCAAACCGGTTTGTGGTATAACTCGAACCAAGCCATCGAAGACTTGATCATACTTGAACGGAAATTTCTGCTGTGTTGCTTGACTTGCAATGCTCATAGGTCTTCCTTTCTACGTAGAAAAAATGACTAACGACTTAATGATTCTTCGCAATTGCCGCCTAACTACTTGGGTAATGTGTTCGTCTACACACCTATTATAGTTTGGTTAGCGAATTACTGCATTTGTTCTTGTCTCTTCGTCTCATCATTAAACTCACAGCACAAAGATGCTTTAAGAGGAAAACTCGAAAGGAAACGGTGATGAAATCTACAACAATACGGTAAAAGAAGCAACGAGCTTACAAGCCGCATAGCCATTGTTGCTCCATCTACTTGCTAATACTATTCCTAAAAAATAATCTTGTATTTTCATGACCCCCTCTTTAATTCTCCCCCTGGAGGGGGAGAAAATTCCTTCCCCTCGCGTTTTTTGTTCCGCTTTTTGAATCCCGCTGGGGCGGAATCCCGAGAAGCGGGACGTCCCGCCGTTTTTTGGCGGGATCAGGGGAAGGTCAGTGCCAAAGGCATCCCTTCGGGAGATGGGGTCATTTTTCGCTTTTGGTACATAAAAAAATACATTATTACTTTTTTGGAACGGCACTACTCCCTACTTTCGAAAAAGGAGCCAGACCGCCCAGATAGAGTACCCGAGCGAAACAGGGAAACCAATATATGACAGCGCCTGCGGAATTACTGTGGTACCTACAATGATATGCCAAAGGTATATAAGCCTCAAGAGATGAAAGATGCTGACAAAAAAGAAAATGGCACCTGAAACGATAAGGTATAGCTTCAAGGACATCTTGTGCTCCAATCTGCCGCCTTAATCGCGAAAAGGCTGTGTGGCGTATGAGTTAGTGGATTAATGAACGTCCATTGAGTCCCGCAAAAGAAAGGTTTGTTTTTGTCTGTTCGTCTCATCATTAAACTCACAGCACAAAGACGCTTTAAGAGGAAAAAAGAAGAAACGGTGACGAAACTAGTGCCGCTTTACGCATGCCGTACAACTTGCCTGCCGCAGGCATGGCGGCAACGACATTCTACTATACTATGTATTATAACTGTTTCAGAAATTCTTCTGGGTCCACTTTTGCTTGTTTAAGAATGCCTCGAAGAGTCCCAATTTTTAATTCATCGTGAAACGGAACCACACATCCGACGGCTCCTCCCTGCGTTTCTTTTTTCATAACGACATGACTGCCTCGCTGACGTACTCTTCGAAAACCCAGCCGCTCTAACGCTTTAATAGTCTCTTCAGCAGAAAGCGTCTTGAGATTAGGCATTGACGGCGGCTTCGAATGTCGTCATCAAAGGCTTCTCTATGTGCGGCATCGGAAATTCTTCCAGGTATAGCTCCGTCGCCTCTTTTAAATTTGCCAACGCGTCATCAATCGTTTTACCCTGACTCACTGTTCCAACCTCAGGGCATTCTGCAACGTACATGTCATCTTCTCTATGCAAAACAGCAGTAAGGGTTTTAAGAGTCATATAGGAACCTTTATAGGCTAAGACAAAAAATCGGTAGGGGAATAAATTATATTTATTTTTCTTTACAAAGTGGGGTCTCCCGCATAGCGGGATCCGCCAATCTTACTCGTCCGCCATCTTTGTGGCGGAATGGCGGAGAACCAAAGCTGCGGCCTTTTTGACAATTAACAATCCGCAATTCGCAATCGAAGTGCCCCGTCATACGGGGTAAAGTGGGCGCTGCTGGGGTCGAACCAGCGACCTTACGCGTGTGAGGCGTACGCTCTGAACCAACTGAGCTAAGCGCCCAGAAAAACAACTTTACAAAATAACAGTGAGCTTTGAACCAAGTGCCTGCCCGCCATGCGGTACCTTTTGGTGGGCCTGCCCGCCATGCTTTACCATTAGGCGGGAGCTAAGCGCCCAGAAAACCTTGAATAATTTAGTTAAAACAAGTTAGAATATCAACCACAATAGGACGCCGTAAAAGCAGAAAAAGCGTGCGCCAAAGGCGCATCCGCCTCTGGCGGAGAAAAAGCGCGGATAAAGATTTTAAATATTTAATCGGCTTTTATTAGCCTCATCGGTTTTTTCGGCGTCCTATTTAACACTCTCCTCCTCCCCAAAATACTCCTTAATCTTCGCTGAAACTTTCGCTCCGACAATCTCGGCAATTTGCTCTTCGGTTGCGAACTTAACGCCCTGCACCGAGCCAAAGGACTCCAGCAGCTCCGTGGCGCGCTTCTTTCCAACTCCTTTGATAAGATCAAGCTCCGTCTGCAAAATGCGCTTGGAGCGAAGCGAGCGATGGAATGTGATCGCAAAGCGGTGCGCCTCGTTGCGGATTTGCTGTAACAGCTTTATGCCCGATGAAGTCCGCGGGATCATCAGCGCCTCGCTTTCTCCCGGCACGAATACTTCCTCCAGCCGCTTCGCAAGTCCGATGACGGGGATGGAGGAAAGCCCAAGTTTATTCAGTATCTCCACCGCGCTGGAAAGCTGTCCCTTGCCGCCATCAACCATGATGAGGTCGGGCAGAGAGCTTTCCTCTTCAAGCAAGCGCGAGAAGCGGCGCTTCACCACTTCCTGCATGCTGGCAAAATCATCGGGACCCGAAACGGTGCGGATTTTGAATTTCCTGTATTCGCTTTTCTTCGGCTTCGCATCCACAAACACCACCAGCGAAGCGACGGAATCGCTTCCTTGCGTATTCGATATATCGAAACATTCTATGCGGCGCGGAGGAGCTTTGAGCCGTAAATCCCGCTCCAACGACTTAACGGAATTGGGGACGAAATCACCGCGCTTCATGCGCTGTAACTCCAACTCGCCAAGTAAAAACTCAGCGTTATTCCTCACCATCGCAACGAGCTTCGCTTTATCGCCAGCTTTCGGGACTTCCAGCGTTACGGATCCGCCAAGGCGTTCTTCAAGCCACGCGCGAATAATTTCTCCGGAAATGATCGGCGCGGAAAGGATAATTTCATTCGGTATATCTTCATTCTCCAAATAGTATCGCTCGATGAGGCTCTCCAGCGCCTCGCCTTCTTCCTTACTCTCAACGTTGCTCATATAATAGTGCCGGCTGCCGAGAACCTTACCATCCCGCACCTTGAAAATCACTCCGCACGCATCATCGGCTTTCATCGCAACGGCGATAATGTCGCGGTCAACTTGCTTCGCATCCACCACCCGCTGTTTTTCGTTGTAAATTGAAAGCGCTTTCAGCTTGTCCCGTGTTTTTGCCGCTTCTTCAAACTTCAGTCCGCCGGATAAACGCTCCATTTCCTGCTGTAACGAATGAACTGCGCTTTCCGTTTTGCCTTTCAACACTTGAGCAACTTGCGCAATCATAGAGCTGTAATGCTCCTGCGAGACCAAAGCTTCGCAAGGTCCCTCACATTTCTTGATATGATAGTCCAGGCAAATCTTGAATTTGCCTTTGTTGATTGCTTCCGGCGTTAAATCGTAGTTACAGCTTCGGATCATAAAAATATCGCGCACCGTCTTCAGCGCAAAGCGCATGGTGCGGACATCGGTGTAGGGTCCAAAATACCGCGAGCCGTCTTTGATGATTCTGCGGGTGACAAACACGCGCGGGAACGGCTCGTTGGTAATAACGATGTACGGATAGCTCTTGTCGTCTTTCAAAACGACATTATAGCGCGGATTGAATTTTTTGATGAGATTGGCTTCGAGAATGAGAGCCTCGACCTCGGAGCCGGTTACGATAAGCTGAACATCGGAGATTTTGGAGACGAGCGCATCAAGCTTGGCATCGGATGCGCGGGATTGTTGTCCGCCAGAGGCGGATCTGCCTTTGGCAGAAAAGTACTGCCGAACGCGGGAGCGGAGGCTTTGCGCCTTGCCTACATAGATGACCTTCCCCTCGGAGTTTTTGAATTGATATACTCCGGGATCGGTGGGAAGAGAACTAAGCTTCTCTTCAAGGGAGAGATCGTTTGTTGTGATCTGAATATCCATACCGCCCGCACTATAAAACGTCACCCCGAGCGGAGTCGAGGGGTGACAATCAGATGGGAACAAAATCGAGCCCGCCGTATGGTTCGACTCCGCTCACCATGACGGCGGGACTCAGACTGAAAATCTCTTTCGATGTTTTTAAAAAAACTTCTATGCTTTCTTCTGGCTGATCTCGACCAGCACGCCGTTTGTAGATTTCGGATGAAGGAACGCAACGTAGTAATTATCCGCACCCAACCGAGGCTTGTCGTCAATCATTTGAAAACCCTGTTGCTTCAGCCGCGCAATTTCTTTCTCGATGTCATCCACAACAAACGAAACGTGATGCACGCCTTCTCCCCGCTTCTCAATGAAGCGGGCAATGGGAGATTCGGCGTCGGTGGCTTCCGTTAATTCAATGCTACTGTGCCCGATCTCGAACATCACCGTATGCACTTTGTATTCAGGCAGGCTTTCGGTATGGTCGGGAGCTTTCCCGAAAAGCTTTCGAAAAAGCTTCGTCGAAGCCTTAATATCTTTTACCGCAACGCCAATGTGAGCGATTTTCTCGAACATGGTTAGAGGTCACCTCAAAAATGTTACCATGAAATATTTGTGTATTTGAATGCTAAGAGCATAACTCCCTGTCCCGCTCATCATGATGAGCGGGACGGGGTGGTTATTCTACTTTGATTTGCTGCACTATCAGTACTTTTGAAATAGCTTTTATTCCGACAATACATTCAGAACAAGACCGGAAAGAAGTTTCGGATAAAAGTACGTTGACTTTTGCGGCATGGTATAGCCCGCTTTTGCCACACTGCGAATCTCTTCAATCTTCGTCGCGTTCATCAGAAATGCCATCTGGGCTTTCTTTGATCGCACGGCTTGAAACGCGTCCTTTGCCAATCTTACATAATCTATGTTAAGTTTTTGCTCTTGCGCTTCCGGGGAGATGTGAAGAATATCCCGTAAAATAACGCTGTGCAACAACGAGACATCAAGCTCCTTCACTTCAACAGGGATCGGGTCTTTTATGATTTTTTGCAAGACGCTCGTGGGCTTTAAGGTAAGAAGAAAGTGCGACTGTTCCCCATCCACCGCAAGTCCAAAGGAGCGAACCGGACTCGAAGACAGCGCCTGCATGAGCACCTCCTCATCTTTGATTTCGCGAAGAAGAAAATGCTGTTGAATATCCTGCAGAAATTGCTTTGAATCAAAATTGTTCAACGAGTGGACAATCCGATGAGTCGGATAAATAACCAGGCTATCATCGTCAATGTTGGTGAAAAACATCATCACATAGTTGTAAAGCTCTTTGCCTGTATGTTTTGAGTTTTGCGAACGCATGAGATCGCGATAGGCTAAAGCGGTCTCATACCGATGATGCCCGTCGGCAATGAGCACCTGTTTTGTATGGAAAAAATTTTGAATGTGCTTGATCGCTTGAGCATCTTGAAGTTTCCACATTTGATTCTGGACATCTTCAAATATAACATCAACGACGGGCTGTGTTTTAGAGAACCCGTTCACGATGCGATCAATTTGCTGTTCAGAGTCGGAATAGAGCGAAAATATTTGGCTGAAATTTGCGCCCGTTGCCTTGAAGAGTTTAAGGCGGTCTTCCCTCGGCTTAGCAAGAGTTTTTTCATGAGGCAGGACTATTTTCTTGTCAAATTCTTCGAGGCGGCACAGCGCTATGAAGCCTTTGCGGGTAACCGATTGACCATTCGTTGCTGTAAACGTCTGGCAAACGATATACAGAGCAGGTTTTGGATCACGAGCAAGAATGGATTGCTGCATCCATTCTTGAAAATGTTGAGCCGCCGAGGCGTAGCGATCCTCTTCTCGGCCAAGGATAAGGCGAACGACGTTGTAAAGATTCCGCTCGTATAGTTTTTGCTGCTGTTCATGGGAGATAACATCGTACGGCGGAGCAACGACATCATCAATATTTACTTTCGTTTGATTATACAGTAATCCTTTGAATGGTAAAATTTCCGGCATAGTCTAATGTTAGTGTGTTATTTGATTATTCCGATATTTGACTGCTCAGATTCCGCTTATGATTTTTCAGATTGCGCTGATTTATCGCAGATGTTTATATAGATAATTTAGTTTACAACCTCAAATCTGCGCATCTGCGTCCCAATCTGCGAAATCGACAAAATCAGTTTTCAGTGGTGTAACCTAATTTTTTAAGCAAACTTTCTTTTTCCCGCCAATTCTCCCTCACTTTCACATGAAGATCAAGGTATACTTGGGAACCTATGAACGATTCGATCTCAACACGCGCTCGCTGACCTACTCTTTTTAACGCCGTCCCGCCCCTGCCGATGATAATTCCTTTTTGCGAATCGCGCTCCACAATGACATCAGCATTGATGTACGTCTTCCCCGCTTCACGCTCTTTATATTCAATAATTTCTACTGCGGTGGAATACGGAATTTCTTCATGAAATTGTTCGAAAATCCTTTCCCGGATCAACTCCGCCACAAAGAATTTTTCGGGCTGTTCGCTGGCAATATCGAGGGGATAAAACGGCGGATGAACGGGAAGTTTATCAATAATAATGCGAAGCAACCCTTCGAGATTTTCATTTTTTAACGCCGATATGGGGATAATGTTTTGAAAAATTCTTCTCTGAGCAAATGCCTCGATGATCGGCAACGCTTCATTTCTATCAACAGTATCCACTTTGTTGATAACAAGGAAAATATGCTTTGTCTTGGAGAATTTCTCTAGCCGTTGTTCGACTACCTGCGGCAAGTCGGCCCCGCTGGAAATCTCTATCAGCACTAAGATGACGTCCGCATCTTCCAGAGCCATCTCCGCGGACTGAACCATTTTTTCATGGAGCAAATATTTCGGCTTTAACAAGCCGGGCGTATCCAAAAAAATAATTTGAGCATCATCTCTGCTGAGGATGCCCAGTACGCGCTGACGGGTTGTTTGCGGCTTACTCGTAACGATTGAGATTTTTTGCTGTAACAGGGCGTTCATCAACGTGGATTTCCCGACGTTCGGCTCGCCGACAATTGCTACATACCCTGCTTTATATGTTGACTGATTTTCCATAAACCTTAAAATAAAAAACGTTCCGAGGATACCCTACGGAACGCTACAATCCTCATGTTACTCCAAAAGCTTCAAATTGCGTCTTCTCCGGATTCTTCCGTCCGCACGCGGATCACATCTTCAACGGAAGAAACAAAAATCTTTCCGTCGCCAACTTGCCCGGTTTTTGCAGCCTTGATAATAGTGGAAACAATATTTTCCACCAATGAATCCTTTGCAATAATTTCAATTTTTATCTTCGGCAAGAAATCGATTTTATACTCCGAGCCGCGATAGACTTCTGTGTGTCCCTTTTGCCTGCCGTAGCCTTTAACCTCGGTCAACGTCATCCCTCGCACGCCGATCTCAGAGAGAGCTTCGCGAACGTCGTCGAGCTTGAATGGGCGGATAATCGCTTCAATTTTTTTCATAGCACCGTGCTGGATTTATCGAACAATGGAAATTTAAAGCTATCTCAAAAATGTTAGCATCAAATAGTTGTGTGTTTGAATGTTCAAAACTTGGCCCCCTCTCCCGATGCCACCCGGCGGCATCGGGAGGTCCCCTTCCGAAGGGATCCCTTTGGGAGGGGGACGCGACGATTCACACCGTTTTTAGGAGTGAATCGGAGCAGGGAGTTTTTGAGACAGCTTCTAAAAACTTTTTCAACCTTTTACAGCGCTCACGCGCCGTGACAATTTTTATACTTTTTTCCACTGCCACAAGGACAAGGATCGTTTCTTCCAGTTTTTTCCTCAACACGAATAGGCTGTTGTTTTTGCTGACCCTTAGCCGCTTGGGCATGTTCTGCTGAACCGGCTGGAACAGGCTCGCGGTTCGCTTTGAACCCTGCTCCTAACGCCGATTCGTGCGTCATCACCATGTCTTCTCTGCGCATCGGGCGACGAGCGCGCTGTACGGGAAGTTGTTCCGGTCGTTCCGGGAAAAATTTGAAAACAATGTCAATAACCTCATCGGCAATCAAATCCATCAACTCCATAAACATTTTGAACGCCTCGGTCTTATACTCAACCAACGGATCTTTTTGCCCATACCCGCGCAAATGAATGCCTTCTTTCAAATCGTCCATCTCCCGCAAATGATCGCGCCACTTGTTATCAATCACCTGGAGCACAGCCATGCGCTCCAGCATCCTCATCATCTCCGGCGAAATTTTGTCTTCTTTTCTTCGATAAAACTCCTCCGCAGCTTTGACAACGTGTTCGGCAACACCATCTTCGCCGAATTTCTGAAATTCCTCCGGGGTTAGTTGCAAATCCACAAGGAATTTTGTGCGGACCTGATCCTTTAATCCTTCTACATCCCCTTCGGAATAAATTCCCTGAACCATCTTCGCAGCAGCATCACGAACCATATCAAAAATATCGTCCTTCAGATGTTCGCCTAACAACGCATGGCGGCGGCGCGAATAAATGACCTCCCGCTGTTGATTCATCACGTTGTCATATTCCAATAATCGCTTACGGATGCCGAAGTTATTCTCTTCGACTTTTTTCTGTGCGCGCTCAACCGACTTCGTGATCATCGGATGTTGAATTACTTCCCCCTCTTCCAATCCCATGCGTTCCATAATACGCGCTATGCGCTCACTGCCGAACAGGCGCATCAGATCATCTTCTAATGAAAGAAAGAAGAGGGTCGAACCCGGATCACCCTGGCGGCCTGAGCGACCCCGCAACTGCCGATCAATGCGACGAGCTTCGTGGCGCTCCGTGCCAATGATGTGCAACCCGCCGACATCTTTCACGCCGGGACCTAATTTAATATCCGTTCCGCGACCCGCCATGTTGGTTGCGATGGTCACCGCGCCGGGCAACCCTGCATGCGCTATAATTTCCGCTTCGCGTTGATGCTGTTTGGCATTCAACACATTGTGCGGAACGCCTTTTCGCTTCAACATGCGGCTTATGGTTTCAGAGACTTCCACGCTTGTGGTACCCACAAGCACCGGACGTTTGATCTCCCGCATTTTATCAATCTCTTGGATGACTGCGTTGTATTTCTCGCGGATCGTTTTATACACTTGGTCATCGGAATCCTGCCGAATCATTGGTCGGTTGGTCGGAATAACGACAACGTCCAATTTGTAAATTTCAAAAAACTCAGCGGCTTCGGTTTCTGCCGTGCCGGTCATGCCTGCCAATTTTTTGTAGAGGCGAAAATAATTTTGGAGCGTAACGGTGGCGAGTGTTTGAGTATCGCGTTCCACCTTCACGCCTTCCTTCGCTTCAATCGCTTGGTGGAGACCTTCCGAATAGCGGCGTCCTGAAAGCAAGCGGCCTGTGAACTCATCAACAATCATCACCTTGCCATCGTCGGAGACAACGTACTCATCATCCTTCTCGTAAAGGCTATAGGCTTTCAGCAGTTGGAGAATGGTATGAATGCGGTCACTGCGCTCTGCGAAGAGAGCGTTCTTCTCATCCTTCTTGAGCTGTTTTTGCTCGGGAGTTAAGGAGCTATCTCCTTCGAGAAGACTGAACTCTGTCGCAACATCCGGAATGACAAACAACTCCTTTTCGTGCCCGGGGTACACCTGAGCAAGAAATTCTCTTCCCTTCTCGGTTAAATCAATCGTATGCGATTTCTCGTCAATGCTAAAATACAGCTCATCGTCAATTTCATGCATGCGCGCCGATTGATCCTGCATATAGTCCCGCTCGGTTTTCTGAGCAAGCATTTTATTGGATGGCTCTGAAAAAAGCTTCAGGAGTTTTTTGTTTTTTGGCAAGCCTCGTTGCGCCCTAAGGAGGAGCACGCCCGCCTCTTCAGTTTTTCCTTGAGCGAGGAGAGTCTCGGCATCGGTGGTATTTTTTGCCACAAAATTCCGTTGCGCGTTGACCAATCGCTCAACGAACGGTTTCATTTCGTTAAACTTATGATCCTCAACCGCAACGGGACCGCTAATAATGAGCGGGGTCCTCGCTTCGTCAACAAGCACAGAGTCAACTTCATCAACGACTGCATAATTATGACCTCGCTGTACCATCTCCTCGGCGTTCACCACCATATTATCGCGCAGATAATCAAACCCGAATTCGTTGTTCGTGCCATACGTAATATCGGCGGCATATTGCACTCGGCGCTGCGTCGAGTCCATATTTTGCAGAATGCAGCCCACCTTTAATCCATGATACTCAAATATTTTCCCCATCCACTGGCTATCACGCAGAGCGAGATAATCGTTTACTGTCACAAGGTGTACACCGCGCCCCGGCAAGGCATTAAGATATAACGGCAATGTTGCGACAAGCGTTTTGCCTTCCCCGGTCGCCATCTCGGAAATCTTTCCTTGATGCAGAACGATGCCACCGATAAGCTGGACATCAAAAGGAACCATGTCCCACACGATCTTATTCCCTGCAACATCCCATGATTGGCCGACCAAGCGACGGCAAGTTTCTTTCACAACGGCAAAGGCTTCAGGCAAAATCTCGTTCAATGTCTCTTGAATCTTCGCATCAAGTTCTTTATTCGCTTCATCGAGCCGAGAATACACTCCCTCGCGCTCGCTGAATGGCATCTCCTCCTTTAATGACTCTTGCAGGTTTGCAATTTCAGATTCAATTTCGGCTGTTGCGGCTTTTACCCGTTCACGAAATTCACCCGTCTTGGCACGAAGTTGGTCATCCGTAAGGCTTTGCAGCTCATCAACATGCTTATTGATTTGCTCTATAATGGGCAATACAGTTTTTACATCCCGTTCAAATTCTTATTTCTCTGTATATACGTTAGCAAAATCCCTGAAAATATAGCCTTTTTTTAATGTTGAAGCAACAAACGAAATCTCAAATCAATTGCAGATTTCTCAGGAATTCGTTATACTATACGAGCCTACTCAACGCTCTGAACTTAAACCACTATGAAAGTACAGATGCACACTTCTTCAACTCCACCTATTCACTCACCCCAACCACCACAAAGTAGGAGGGAACACCATATGCACAACCGTTTCCGTACAATTTGTTTTTCATGTCTGTTGCTGATGATGCCATTGTGTGTATCATCTCAGACATTGACCGGGAAAGTTACAAGCGAGGGAGCGCCGGTTGTCGGTGCAACAGTGATGACCAAAGCCCTCAACAAAGGGACGGCATCTGATGCAGATGGAAACTATCGCCTGCAATTGCCGGTAGGCACACACCAAATTACAATTTCGGCAGTTGGTTACGCAACAAGAACCGAGACTGTAACTCTTAGAGAAAATGAAGAAAAAGTCTTAAACATTGAGTTGCGGTCGAAGCCAGTTGAGTTTGGAGAAGTTGTCGTTGTCGTTGGAGCAAGGGCAACTTCGAGAACCGTTACAGATTCTCCATTACCAATTGATGTCATCTCAGCTCAAGAATTGTCATATACTGGGCAAAACTCATTCGATAAAATTCTTCAATATCGCGTTCCTTCCTTTAACGTTTCTCAAACCCCGGTCAATGATGCCACTGCCTTGTTGGATCCGTGGGAAATCAGGAATATGGGGGTAAGCAGAACATTGATTCTCATAAATGGTAAACGAAAAAACCTAAGTGCGTTGGTCTATACACAAACTTCCCCAAGTCGGGGTGAAACAGGCGTAGACATATCTGCAATTCCATTAGATGCAATCAAGAGAGTAGAAATATTAAGAGACGGCGCATCAGCCCAATATGGATCAGACGCTATCGCTGGAGTTGTAAACGTTATTCTCAAAGATAATACAGAGGAAGGGTACGTTTCCATAAATAGCGGTGTAACGAATGAAGGGGATGGCGCCCGGCTGGGTATTTCCTTGAACAACGGCAGTTCCATTTTCGACAATAAGGGATTTGCGAACTACACTGTGGAATTATCAAAAGTCAATGAAGCAAGGCGGTCAGGAATCGTTGATGCTGATGGTGAATTTGCAGACTTTGGGGATCCTGCAAGAGGTTACAATCTCAACTACATCAGGAATTTTCTCGCATCTGATAAATACGCAGGAAACAGAAATTCCTCCCCCGCAACGTCTGCCGCAAAATTTTTGCTGAATACCGGCGTGAATGTTTCTGAGCATACGGAATTATACGCAAATGTAGCGTACGTTTATAAGAAAGTGAATTCATACGCGAACTATCGAGTTCCCTATTGGAGAACTTACACCGATTTCCCATATCTGGCAAAGTTCTTTGCTAACGGAGATTCGGCCTCGTACAAAGGATATGTTCCGACATTTGACGGCGATTTAATTGATTACAATGCTACTTTTGGCTTCCGGACAAAAAAGAATGAATGGAATTTTGATGCCAGTTTTACTCTTGGCTTTAACAGCCAGGATTATGCGGTACTCAATTCTCATAATAGGTCCGGTTTTAAGGATACTACCGGCACAAACATCTATAGAGAGAACAGTCCGATCAATTTCAAGCCCGGCGGAACGAAATTCTCACATCAAGTTTGGAATCTCGATATTGCCAGAGCGCTCACAGACAAATTGAGTATCGGTTTCGGATCAGAGTTTAGAAGTGAAACGTTTGAAATTGTCACTGGCGATAAAGCTTCGTGGGACGGTATTGGAGCAGATTCCTTCGCAGGAAATAGACCCGAAAATTCCGGCGTTTTCAATCGGTATAATTTTGGCGGCTACGTTGACGTTGGTTATGACGTAACAAGCAACTTCTTACTCTCTGTCACGTTAAGGAACGAACACTACAGCGATTTTGGTAACGCATTTGTATATAAAGTAAGCTCGCGTTACAAAACTTTAGATGACCGCATTACGTTGAGAGGTTCCTACTCTACCGGATTTAAGGCTCCCACATTGCATCAAATCTATACGCAACGAGTGCAATATAGTTTTGTCCCAGGTGCGGGCATTCAATCAATTGGGTTAATAAACAATGTTTCGCCGCAAGCAAGAGTATTAGGAGTTCAGCCGCTCAAACCAGAAGAATCAAAAAATCTCACGCTGGGCATAGGCGCAAGGCCGATGGAAAATGTCAATATTACGTTCGACTATTATGACATCTTTATCTCTAATAGGATCATTATCAGCAATAGAGTGCCATTCGGCACCGGTGGTGAAGTTGAATTCTTTACGAATTCCATAGACACGAAAACTACCGGCGTTGACATTGTTGTAGATTACGAACATATTCCTTTTGGTTCGGGTAACCTCGGATTTTCAGCAGCCGGAAATCTTAATCTCAAAAACGAACGAGATGGAGCTATCCCAAAGGTGAGAGGAACCAATGTCATTGATGCTACGCAGGAAGCCTTGTTCTTTACGTCGAGACCCAAACAGAAATTTGTTGTCGGTGCAACGTATGAAACGGGGAAAGTACAGTTGTTTCTCAACGGTACCTATTTTGGCACAACGGAGTTCAGACAAAGTGGACTAAGCTCCGATCTCAAAACTGTGTTCGAGCCAAAAGTGGTTACTGACATTGGCGTTACGTATGCTCTCGCTTCTAAAGTGACCATTGCCGCTAACATCAATAATGTTTTTGATGTGACGCCAAAATGGAAATTTGAAGCGTTAAATGCCGCCGGTACGGCAATCTTGAATGATCCTGCTCAAACGAAAGGTCAGTCGAACCTTGTTACATTTAATGGACGTTACTCGATGATGACGTATGATGGCTTTCATTTTAGCCAATTGGGCAGGATTTACAATGTAACACTCACGTACGGATTTTAGTCTAAAATCATAACTGCTCCTTCACTCACGCCTGCCCACCTATCGCGGGCAGGCGTGTCATTTATGTTCCAATTCTTTTGGCAATCTGAGTAGCTACGAAATTTGCGAGACAGGTTGAGTGTGAATTCTTAGCGCTTCATAAAATCCAACAAAATCTCTTTTGAGGGATACCGAAAAAGAATTGGGGGATTTTCTCTGGCATCCGACTTCTTCAAGAGGTTACCAAAAAGGAAGTCGGATGTTCTTTTCTGCCAACCCTTCCAATACTGCATAAAAGAAATATCGCTTTTCGTTCCTTTTCTTCCAACCTTCAATCTGACTTAGTTTAAAATGATAGGTCTTGCATTTGACGCATCTTGGATATACATTTTGCTCGATTCTTAAGGAGGAACAACCATGTTTTTCGGCATCAAAAGCATTAAACATTTTTCCCTTTTCGCTTTCGCATGCTCTCTAGCGATATTCTCGCTCACTGGATGTGCGGCATTCAAGGCAATAGGAGTTTACGCTGACCCGGTTTTACAATTGCAGGATGATATTGATGCAGTACTTTCAGATTCGATCTTCATTCCGGGACGGGCAAGCGTAAAAGTCGCTTCGCTAGACCGAAAAGAAGTTCTCTACGAACGCGACAGCAAAATGCTTATGCGTCCGGCATCGAATATGAAGCTTCTCACGTCTTCTACTGCAATAGGACTTCTTGGAAAAGATTATCAGTTCAAGACAAGTATTTTGGCAGATACATCGTTGAGCGA